>JBPPMD010000170.1:0-8264 GCA_051305875.1 Desulfuromonadales bacterium
CGCTCCTCGGGACGCAAGTATCTGACCTACATTCTCGGCACATCCATCGGCCTGGCCTTGCCGGCTATGATGATCACCTATTCTGTGGCCGGAACCCTCGATTTTACCTCTGGCGGCATCCTGGCAGGCAAGGCCTCTCCGGAATTGCTGGCACTGCTGGTGGTGCTCTTTTTGTTTGGATTTGCCAAGGCGGGATTGATGCCGTTTCATGGCTGGCTGCCTGCGGCGATGGTGGCGCCAACCCCGGTCAGCTCTTTCCTGCATGGCGTGGCCGTGGTCAAGGCAGGAGTCTTCTCAATCTTCCGGATCATCTTTGACATCCTCGGACCTGAGACGCTCCAGTCTGCCGACCTCGGTTCGCTGATCACGTATATCGCTTCGGTGACCTTGTTGATCGCATCCATGGTGGCCTTGACACAGGACAGCCTGAAACGCCGGTTGGCCTATTCGACCATCGGTCAGCTCGCCTACATGGTGCTTGGCGCCGGCATGCTCTCGGCAACCGGCATGCTTGGTGGAGTCATGCACCTGGCGATGCACGCCTTTGGCAAGATCACGCTGTTCTTTTGTGCCGGGTCGATCTATGTCGCCAGCAAGAAAAAAAATATCAGCCAGATGGACGGTCTCGGCCGGCGCATGCCGATCACCTATCTGGCCTTTTTCCTCGGCTCCCTGAGTATCATAGGCATGCCGCCACTTGGCGGCTTCATCAGCAAATGGAATCTGCTGATCGGCGCCGTTGAGGGTGACCAACTGGTGCTGATTGTCGTTCTGCTGATCAGCTCCCTGCTGAATGCCGCCTATTTCTTCCCGATTGTCTACCGCGGTTTTTTTGTGCCGGCAGCGGACGGTGAAGGCGATGGCATCAAGGAAGCGCCGCTCTTCTGCCTGATACCTCTATCGGTGACGGCCCTTGTTTCGCTGGCCCTGTTTTTCTATCCTGACACGCTGCTGAAGCTGGCACGCATGGCCATTGGCATCTGACCTTCCGCTGGATTACGTTTCCGGAACAAGAGAGTATACAAAGATGAAAGCCGACGAACAAAACAACAACCATGGCGAGGCAGAGGACGGCCCGATGGTCCTCTCCCACGACGCTGTAAAAGGCTACCGGCCGATCTTTTATATCTGCATCACTATAGGCATTTTCTATCTGGCCTTTGTCTTCTGGCGGACCTGGTAAGGAGCAACGGATGTCCCAACAACCGATAGACATAGACGAAAAACCACCGATAGATATAGACGAAGAGTTGGGAATGTTTGACAAACCTGAGAACGTCAAGCGCCTGCTGAGAATATTCTACGCCAGCGTGGTCCTGCTCCTGGTGGTCGACATCTTCTATCACAAACATGCCATCTTCGCCTGGGAAGGCTACTTCGGTTTCTACGCGGTGTACGGCTTTGTCGCCTGTGTCATCCTGGTCATCGTGGCGAAATATATACTGCGGCCAATAGTCATGCGCAAAGAGGATCACTATGACGATTAACGCCCTGCCGCCGGCACTGATCATGATTCTCGGCGGACTGCTGGTACCGCTCTTCAAGGGTCGGGTCCGCCAGACCCTGTTGCTGCTGCTGCCGGTGATCAGCTTCATCAACCTGCTGCAGATTCCGGTCGGCAGCCACTGGATCCTGCCGTTCCTGAGCGACCAGATCGTACTCGGCCGCGTCGACAAGTTGAGCTTGATTTTCGGCTATATTTTCCACCTCATCGCCTTCCTCTCGGCAATCTATGCCCTGCACGTCGATGACACCGTGCAGAACGTCGCCGGTACCGTTTACGCCGGGGCGGCTCTTGGCGCAATCTTCGCCGGCGACATGTTCACCCTGTTTGTCTTCTGGGAGCTGCTGACGATCAGCGCCACCTTCCTGATCCTGGCACGGCGTACCGAACGGGCACTCGGCGCCGGTTTCCGCTACTTTATGGTCCACGTCGCCGGCGGCCTCTGTCTGCTGGCCGGCATCATCATGCACGTCTCCCAGACTGGTTCAGCGGCCTTTGGCCTGATTGGACTGGGAACAACCGCATCCTGGTTGATATTCATCGGCATCGGCGTCAACTGTGCCTGGCCGGTACTGCACCCCTGGCTGACCGATGCCTACCCCGAAGCAACCATTACCGGTACGGTTTTTCTCTCAGCCTTCACCACGAAAACAGCAATCTACGCTCTGGCCAGAGCATTTCCCGGCACCGAGGAGTTGATCTTTATTGGCGCCGCCATGGCGGCTTTCCCGATCTTTTATGCCGTTATCGAAAATGACCTGCGCCGGGTTCTCGCCTACAGCCTGATCAACCAGGTCGGCTTCATGGTGGTCGGTATCGGTATCGGCACGGCCCTTTCCATTAACGGCGCCATTGCCCATGCTTTTAATGACATCCTCTTTAAAGGGCTGCTCTTCATGACCATGGGCGCAGTTATGTACCGCACTGGCAAAATCAACGCCACCGATCTCGGTGGCCTTTACAAATCGATGCCCTGGACCTGTGCTTTCTGCATTGTCGGAGCCGCTTCGATCTCAGCCTTTCCGCTCTTTTCCGGCTTCGTCAGCAAATCGATGGTCATGGAGGCGGCAGCTCTCGGTGAGATGCGCTGGGTCTGGTTTATCCTGCTCTTCGCCTCGGCCGGGGTCTTCCATCATGCCGGCATCAAGATCCCGTTTTTCGCCTTTTTCTCCCACGACTCCGGCATCCGTTGCAAAGAGGCTCCCCCGCATATGTTGCTGGCCATGGGCATCTCGGCAGCGCTCTGTATCCTGATCGGGTGTTTCCCGCAATATCTGTACAGTTTGCTGCCTTACACCATCGACTACCAGCCCTACACAACCAGTCATGTGCTGGCACAGACCCAGCTGCTCTTCTTCTCGGCACTGGCCTTTACCCTGCTACTGCTCGCAGGAATCTATCCAGCAGAAATCCGTTCAATCAACGTGGACGCCGACTGGATTTACCGCAAGGGCTGTCGCCAGATTTACCGTTTCAGCCGATGGGCTTTCGATGGCATCAACGAGTGGGCCAATCGTACCTTCGCCCAGCAACTTACCAGGCTGCTCGCCCAGTTCTTCGAAGACCCGGGTGCAAACTTACAAAAGCATGGCTACCGGCTTTTGGTAGAAACCAGCGGTATCCAGGGCCAGCATGAGCAAACGATCAGGGGAATTACCAGCCGCAGCCGCAATACGTCCTACCCTGTTGGCATCGGAGTTCTTCTGGCTGTCTTGATTCTTGTTCTGACATCCATGCTCCTGTTCCTCATGTAACGCTGTGCCGCGAAGACGAGACTAAATGGCCGGTCTTTATCTGCACATCCCTTTTTGCCGGCAAAAATGTCCCTATTGCGACTTCTATTCCCAAGAAGTCTGTGCAGCGACCATCTCTGACTACCCGAACCTTCTCGTACGGCACCTTACCTGGGCAGCCGATCAGGGTGAGAATCAGCCGATCGACACAATCTATTTTGGTGGCGGGACGCCCTCCCTGCTGGAACCAGCGGCAATTGCAAGAATCCTTCAAGCCGTCGACCAGACCTTTGATCTGTCAAAAATCGCAGAGATCACGCTCGAAGCCAACCCGGGCACTGTTTCACTGTACAGCTTGAAAGGTTATCGTAACGCCGGTATCAACCGCCTCTCCCTCGGTCTGCAGACCTGCAGTAACGACCAGCTGACCCTGCTTGGTCGTCTGCACAATCGTCAGAATGGGATTGATGCCTGCAACTGGGCACGTGAGGCAGGCTTTGATAACCTCTCGCTTGACTTGATGTTTGCCCTGCCAGATCAGACGCTTAGCGACCTTGAAGATGATCTTTGCCGCTACCTCGAACTCGCTCCCGAACATCTTTCCTGCTATGGACTGACCGCTGAGCCGGAGACGCCATTTCAACAAAGAGTCGCCTCAGGTGAGCTGGCGCTGCCGGACGGGGAGTACTACGCTGATGCGTTCATGTTGATTCATGAACAACTGGCCGCCGCCGGCTACGAGCATTACGAAATCGCCAACTATGCCCGCGACGGTTATCCCTGTCGTCACAATCTCGGTTACTGGCAACGCCGCCCCTACCTCGGCATAGGTGCCGGAGCGCATTCTTTTTTTGACAGCCAATGGGGGAGCCGCTGGGAAGTCCCGGCCGATCTGTCGGCTTATCACCAAGCACTGCACGACGGACAGGAACCGATGAAATGTCTTGAAACGTTTGATCGCCAATCCGCGTTGTCTGAAACCATTTATCTGGCCCTGCGTACCCGCCACGGCATTACCGACACCGAACTGCTGCAACGTTTCGGCTGCACGCTTCAGGACGCTTTTCCTGAAGCGATTGCCGCCAGCGCTCAATGGCTGGTTAATGACGATGGTCGCTGGTCCTTGACGCCTCCCGGCTGGCTGCTCTTTGATCGCCTGATTCTCCCTTTTCTTTAAGAGCCTTTCCCCGCAGAAAATCAGCGTCCGTCCCTTGACAAAGATATTTGGCGTTGTTATCTTGACCATGCTTTTAGCACTCGCTGCAAAAGAGTGCTAAATATCGCGCCGGGCCGGATTATCCGGCTTGAGTTTTTAGCACGGAGTCCATCATGGCAGACACCCTGACTGATCGCAGTCAGAAAATCCTCGAAGCAATCATCGAGGAATATATTGCAACCGCCCAGCCGGTAGGCTCCAAGGCCCTGACCCGGAACCAGGGGATCAAGCTGTCTCCGGCATCGGTGCGCAATGTCATGGCCGAACTGGAAGAGCTCGGTTACCTCGCCTCACCGCACACGTCTGCAGGAAGGATCCCGACTGAAAAAGGCTACCGCTTCTACGTAGACACCCTGTTGCACATCAGCGACCTGGACAGCGAGCAGAAAGACCAGATCGAAATACAGTACCAGCATCACGGTCTGCACATGGCAGACATGCTGCGAGAAGCCAGTCGCACCCTGTCATCATTCTCCCATTACACCGGGCTGGTCATGGTGCCGCGCCTTAAGGCGACCATTTTCCGACATATCGAATTTATCAAGCTATCTCCACGCCTGGTCCTGGCAGTCTTTGTCACCCAGTCCGGATTGGTACAGAACAAACTGGTAGAGATTGATGAGGATTTGACTCCGCGCGATCTTGAACAGATCACCAACTACCTGAACCGGACCATGACCGGCCTGAGCATTCAGGAAGTGCGCGCTCGGGTCGTTACCGAGATGGCTCAGGAGAAGGCCCTCTATGATCATCTCTTACGGCGCGCCTTTGCCCTTTCCAGCGCCGCGTTGATCGATGAAACCTCAGGTGATATCATTATTGAGGGAACCAGCCATTTTCTCGAACAGCCCGAGTTTTCCGATCTCAAGTGCATGAAGCGCATCGTTCAGACCTTTGAGCAGAAAAGTATACTGGTCGATCTTCTCGACCGCGGCCTCGAGTCAGAGGGAGTTCAGGTCATCATCGGCAGCGAAACCGAGTGCAGCGAGCTCTCGGACTGCAGCTTGATCACAGCGGCCTATTCCGGCAAACGCGGCACCCTTGGCACTCTCGGTGTCATCGGTCCAAACCGCATGCCCTATTCAACCATCATTCCGATTGTCGATTACACGGCAAATTTGATCAGTCGCCTGCTGGATACAGACAACGATTAGGAGAGAATAAAGCATTGGCAAAGAAACGTAAGAATCAGGAGAGCCCGGAGCATGAATCCGCTTCCGAAATTCTGGAAGAAATGACTGCTGAAAAACCCGAAGAGCTCGTAACTGAAGAAGCCCTCGACCCTGTGACCAAAATCAAGAATGAAATGGAAGCTGCCAGGGCGGAAGCCAGCAAGAACTGGGATCTTTATCTGCGTGAACGGGCCGACCTTGAGAATGCCCGCAAACGTCACCAGCGCGAAAAGGAAGACGCGCTCCGTTATGCCAATGATCGCCTGCTCAAGGAGATGGTCCCGGTACTGGACAATCTCGAGCGTGCTGTCGCTCATGCCGAACAGGCTGGAGATAACAATCAGGGGCTTCTGGAGGGTGTCAATATGACGATCAGCCAGTTCCGCAAAGCCCTGGAAGACTTCGGTGTCAAACCGATCAACGCCATCGGTGCAGACTTTGACCCGAACCTGCATCAGGCGATGGGTCATATCGAGTCAGCAGGACAAGCCCCGAACACGGTTGTCACCGAGTTCCAGAAAGGTTATCTGCTGCATGATCGTCTGTTGCGTCCGTCGCTGGTCATGGTGGCAAAGTCCCCGACTGGCCCGGCTTCCGGTTCAGACACTGAAGAGCCGACAAACACTCAAGAATAAAACGACGGACGGTAACCTGATTGTCCGCATAACAACCATGAACGACTCGAAATAGTTAAGGAGGATTCTTATCATGAGCAAAGTTATTGGTATCGACCTGGGAACGACAAATTCCTGTGTCGCCATTATGGAAGGTGGCGAACCGGTGGTTATCGCCAACGCCGAAGGCACCCGCACCACACCGTCGATGGTCGCTTTTTCCGAAGGTGGTGAACGTCTGGTCGGTCAACAGGCCAAGCGCCAGGCCGTCACCAACCCCGAGAATACCCTGTTCGCCATCAAACGTCTGATCGGTCGCAAATTTGACTCTGATGCTGTCCGAAAAGATATTGAGATCAGCCCGTTCAAAATCATCAAGGCTGACAACGGCGATGCCTGGGTTGAAGTCCGTAGCAAGAAATACAGTCCTCCGGAAATTTCGGCCATGATCCTGCAGAAGATGAAGAAGACCGCCGAAGATTACCTGGGAGAGACGGTCACTGATGCGGTCATTACCGTACCGGCCTACTTCAACGACTCACAACGTCAGGCCACCAAGGATGCCGGCAAGATTTCCGGTTTGAACGTGCTGCGCATCATCAACGAGCCGACCGCAGCAGCGCTGGCTTACGGTCTCGATAAAAAGAAAGAAGAAAAAATTGCCGTATTCGACCTCGGTGGCGGAACTTTTGATGTCTCCATTCTGGAGCTCGGTGACGGCGTCTTCGAAGTCAAGTCGACCAACGGCGATACCTTTCTCGGTGGTGAAGATTTCGATCAGTTGATCATCGACTACGTGGCTGACGAATTCAAGAAGGATCAGGGCATCGACCTGCGCAGTGACAAGATGGCGCTGCAACGTCTCAAAGAAGGGTCAGAAAAAGCCAAGTGCGAGCTCTCCTCCTCGATGGAAACCGACATCAATCTGCCCTTCATCACTGCTGACGCCTCCGGGCCCAAGCACCTCAATATCAAATTGACCCGTGCCAAGCTCGAGAGTATCTGCAGCAGCCTGCTCAACAAACTGACCGGCCCCTGCAAGATGGCAATCAAAGACGCGGGGCTGTCTGCGTCCGATATCGATGACGTTATTCTGGTCGGCGGCATGACCCGTATGCCGGCAGTCCAGGCCAAAGTTCAGGAAATATTCGGCAAGGTGCCCAACAAGGGCGTCAACCCCGATGAAGTCGTGGCCAGCGGTGCGGCGATTCAGGGCGGTGTCCTCAGGGGCGATGTCAAGGATGTGCTGCTGCTCGACGTCACCCCTCTTTCGCTGGGGATCGAGACTCTTGGCGGCGTCATGACCAAACTGATCGAGAAGAACACCACCATACCCTGCAAGAAGAGCCAGGTATTCTCTACCGCTGCCGACAACCAGCCGGCGGTTTCAGTGCATGTCCTGCAAGGTGAACGTGAGATGGCCAATGACAACAAGACTATCGGCCGCTTTGAACTGGCCGAAATCCCGTCGGCTCCACGTGGAGTGCCGCAAATTGAAGTCACTTTCGACATCGATGCCAACGGCATCCTCAATGTCGGCGCCAAGGACCTCGGTACCGGCAAGGAGCAATCGATCCGCATCACGGCATCAAGCGGCCTCTCCAAAGAGGAAATCGATAAAATGGTCAAGGATGCCGAGATGCATGCCACTGAAGACCATAAAAAACGCGAGCTGATTGAAGTCCGCAACCAAGCCGACGGCCTGATCTACACGACCGAAAAGTCCGTCAAGGAACATGGCGACAAGGTCGACGAAGAGACCAGAAAGAGCATCGAAACTGCACTTGAAGATCTCAAAAAAACGATTGAAAGCGATGACCCGGCAGAGATCAAGAGCAAGACCGAAGTCTTGGCAACGGCCTCGCACAAACTGGCGGAAGTCATGTATCAGAAGGCTCAGAGCGAAGCGGAAGCAGGCGGCGAAGGTGCCGCTGACAGCGATGGCCAGAAGGATGATGTTGTCGACGCAGAGTTCGAAGAAGTCGACGACGAAAAGAAAGAATAAATCGGCGAAGGATCCAAGGC
>JBPPMD010000273.1:0-21255 GCA_051305875.1 Desulfuromonadales bacterium
AGCCAGCCGAAGGGAACCTCGTTCATGATCTTCTCAACGCTCTGGAAAGCCTCTGCCGGATTGGGTACATAGTGGATCAGCAGCAGGATGCCGGTCGCAAACTGGATCATGAACAGGGTCAGCAGAACTGCGCCGAGCGTGTACCAGACATTGACGTTGCGCGGCAGCAGATACTTGGTCAGGTTCTGCTCCAGGATATCCCTGATACCGAGCCGGGTATCGATGAAATTGACCACAGACTTCTTCACATTCATAGCCACCCCCTACCCGACCAGGACCTGATCACCCACGACCGTCGCCGGGAGAGAATCAAGTGGTTTCGGTGGGGGGCCACCCAGCACCCGGCCATCAGTACCAAAACGTCCAGCGTGGCACGGGCATAAAAATTCCCCTTTTTCTGGTTTCCATTGAATAATACAACCGAGATGAGTGCAGACGGCAGAGAATGCGATGAACTGGCCCGGTGAAGGTTGCAGCACCACCGCCGGCTGACCGCGGAAATTGAAAAAATGAGCATTGCCCAACTGGATCTCGACCCTCGCTATGGGGATTTTCGCATCTTCGCCGGTTTTCTCCCCCGGGAGGAGGTATCGCCAGATCGGCCATACAGCAAGCGCAGTAAAAGCTGCGCCGACACTGCCGAGAATTATGTAAAGGAATTTGCGTCGCTCTGGTGGCGGAACATGAGTTGTCATGCGAACTCCTTGTAAAGTGTCGAAGGGATGAAACCCGAAAGAACGGGAGAAATACAAAACCGGGTTAAGTATAGAGCATCAGTGGGGTCTTTCAAGCAAGAGCGGACAGAATAGCTGGAGTACTCTGCGACGCTGCAAATGGACGGGTTGAATGACACTCAGTCCACTGCAATAGTCTCCCCTCTGAAAACCCGCATAACACAAACGTAGTTTTCGATCCGCAAACGAACCGTTTCCGGACGAAAACTAATCGCTGATAGTTGCATAAACAGGTATGCGCAGCTCGTTTTTCGGAACACCATCAACCGGCACTATAACATAGCCACTGAAGCGCCCCTGTCCAGGCTTGGGCGTCAATTGTAACTCCAGGGTCACTTCATCGCCATCAGCAAAAGCAGCTTCAGATATTTTGACGACCAATTCGGCAGCGGTGGAATGTGGCTTGCCAAGCGTCAAAGGCTTCCCACCCTGATTGCGCAGCAAAATAGTTGAAACAACAGGTTTCTGCGCAACCACATTGCCGAAATTGATCTGAGGTGGCAACACAGCGACTGTTTCGAGGACCTTGCCCTTGATTTGCAACTGCACGATCGGGCGCACCGGGTCATTGCTGTAAATAGAGATCGTTTTTGATACGGCATCACGGAAACGGGTGCTGTCAAAATTTGCCTGCAACTCCCCTTTGCCTCCTGGAGGGATATTTTTTTCCGATACCAGGGCGGCAGTACAACCACAGGAGCTTCGAACCCGGTCAATCTTCAGCGTTTCATCACCTTCATTAACAAACTCGAAGACATGGAGGACTTTTTCCCCCTGAAAGACTTCGCCAAAATCGTACTTCGGATTGTCAACCTGCAAAATTGGCGCAGCAAAAGCCGGGGAAACGGACAGGCAGACAAGAATGATTACGGTAAGATAGAGAGTGGTTCGCATCGTGCTTCTCCTGATATCAGCCATTAGGTGACGTTATACTGCCGGCTATTATAGCATAGGATATCCCGACGTCAGGCATGGAACTTCATGCCGCTAAAAAATTGACATAAATCGGTCGCTTTGCTATAGAATATCCGGATTATGACTACCTCAAACGCCTCCGATATAAAGCTTTCATCGACACCCCTTTTTTCTGCAGGAGAGATTGCAGCAAGGGTTGCAGAACTCGCCACGCAGATAGACAAAGACTATCAGGGCCGCGAGATCTTGATGATAGCCGTCCTCAAAGGATCTTTTCTCTTCATTGCCGATCTGATCCGGGCGGTCAAGACCCCGGCAGTCATCGATTTTGTTCGGCTTGCCAGCTACGGTTCTGCAACCCAGTCCTCAGGGATCATTGAAGTCCGTAAAGACCTGGAGATGTCAATAAAGGGCAAAGATGTTCTGGTGGTCGAGGACATCGTTGACAGTGGCCTGACCCTGGAATCACTCCGCAACATGTTGTTGAACCGTCAACCTGCCAGCCTGAAGGTTTGCACCTTGATTGACAAACAAGCCCAACGCGTCACCAATGTACCAGTCGATTATATCGGGTTCTCCATGGACAATGGATTCATCGTTGGCTATGGGCTGGATCTTGACGAAAGATATCGCGATTTGCCCGACATCCGTGTGGTTGAGGGCGTCTGAACCAATATCGAGGGAGAAGCTGCATGATCGTTCAATGCGAAGCATGTCAAACCCGTTTTCGGTTAGCCGATGAGAAGATCAAGCCGGGCGGGACCAAAGTCCGCTGCTCCAGGTGCAAAGAGGTTTTTACGGTAACTTTGCCAAAACCGGATCCCGTTGAGGAAGCGGTTGATTTCGACTCTTCCAATATGGAGCAAGTAACCGATGAGGTCCCTGCCGAAAAGGCGACAACGTCTGAAAGCCTCCGGACTGGTTATCCCGAATCTGACGAACAAGTAACCCCACCGACAGAATCGGACATCGACAGAAATCCCGAAACGAATGAACAGCGGGAAAGCAGTGGTCTTGACTTCAGCACGCTCACATCGGAAATGGGTAAAGATGCCGGCCACGACGATGAGCTTGCAGAGGATTTTTCCTTCGCAGACACCCGTCAACCCGGGATAGACGCCCTTGGCGAACAAGAGCCTGCATCGGAAGACTCAGGCTTCTCGGCAGGTGAGATTCCATATGAAGAGCAGGCTGGTGAAGATGCAACTGACTTCAGTGCTGCTTTTGGAGAAACTGAAGAGCCTGACGGTCCAATCGAGTTTGCTTTCGGTGAGGATACCGGATTTGACTCAGAGACAGCAGAGAGCACTGAAATAGATTTTTCCAAGGAAGAGCCAATCGCACCCGGTGAATTCTCCTTTGACAGCGACGAGGAAGATTCGTTTGAGCAGGAGAAACCCGGCGAGTTTTCCTTTGAAGACGAGGGCGAGGACAGCGCCTTCAGTTTTGACGAAGTTGAGAAAGAGCCCGGCCCCACTGCAATTCAGGAGGACAGTGAACCAGGAGAGTTCTCATTTGAAGACGACACTGCGTTCGTTGAAGATTCGGCTTCAGCCTGGGATGAAGAAACTTCTGACGACGATATTTCTTTCAATTTTGAAGAACCCGAGTTTGATTCTTTCAGCTCTGCGGAAAAAAGTTCCGTTACAACCCCTGAAGAAGAAGGACTGCAGTTCGGCGAAATTGACTTTCCCGACAATGGTGACGAAAGCGATGCGGCGGGTTTTCAAAGAGACGACGGTTTTTCCAAAGCTGCCATGCCGCTGATAAAGGAGACTGAGTCTTTCGATCAGGATCAGCACAATGTTCCCCTGCCTTCACGCGTCCATGATGGTGAACAACTTCCGACGACGCCCCCGGCAAAGAAAAGCCCTCTCTCGCGTATTCTGGTTTTGCTCGTTTTATTGCTGGTCAGCCTGGCCGGAGCGGCAGGCTTCCTTTACATGCAGGAAGGTTCTCTCAACCGGAGCTCGATTGTCAAGTACTTGCCGTTTTTACAGGAGTACCTCGGTGAGGAGCCTGAAGACACACAGGGAGACCGTATAGGCATCACCATCGCCGGGGGGTCTTATGTGAATGGCCAGGCAGGGCAAATGCTGGTTATCCAGGGAACTGCTGTCAATAATTATCCAAAAACCCGATCAGCAATCACGGTCAAGGGTGTCCTGCTCGATTCCAATGGTCAACCTCTACTTCAGCAAACTGTCTTTTGCGGCAATAAACTTGATGATGCCGCATTGGAGACCATGCCTTTTGCCGCTATTGAAGAGGCGATGAATAACCAGTTTGGCGAGGGTCTTTCAAACATGAACGTCGCTGCCGGGGCGACGATTCCTTTTACTATCGTCTTCCGTAACCTGCCGGCAGACATTGCCAACATAAATGTTGAAGTAGTGGATTCGAAACCGGGAGCAAATTAGTTTTCGTCCGGAAACGACCGTTTCCAGATCGAAAACTGTGCATGTTTTTATCCGGAGGTTCCGAATGGCAACAAGTTAATCCAGGTTGAAGTACTTTTGATCGGGCAAAAAAAAGGCCGCGCCTGATTCAGGTGCGGCCTTCCCATTCCTGCATTTTATTGCGATGTTGCTCAGGGTGCTTCGATTGCGCTTACAGGACAGCTGTCAACACAAGCGCCACAATCAGTACAAGTCGCTGCATCGATTACATGCACATCACCCTGCTCACTAATGGCGTCAACCGGGCAGGTGTCTGCACAAGCAGCGCAATTGATACATTCATCATTAATTGTGTGGGCCATGAATTTACCTCCTCTTTAGATTTGTGATTTTTGAGAAACTTGCGGGGGAGTTTACCCCAACAAAGGGATTCTGTCCAGAGCAAACAACCGCTGATTTACTTGAAAAAAACTTGCAATTGACTCGCCCATACACTAACCTTTGCAACACATTTTGCACCTTCAATGCCGTATAAAACCTGACCTGACAAGACGATAGCATAACTGGGGATTCTGACGTAAAACTGTATTTTACCTGAAATCATAAATAATCTTACATCGGGAGGAAAGTATTATGGATATCCTGGCACTCAACTGCGGCAGTTCATCGGTAAAGTACCAGCTCTACGATTGGGAGAAGAAGGAAGTCATCGCCAAGGGCATGGTCGAGCGCGTCACTATCGGCGACTCTTTCATTATCCACGAAGTCCCCGGCCGTGAAACCTATCGTGAAGAGTATGAATGCCCTGATCACAGGGTCGCTATTCACCTGATCATCAAAATTCTGGCCGACAAGGAATATGGAGTCGTCAAGGAAATAACCCAGATCTCTGCGGTTGGTCACCGGGTGGTTCATGGCGGAGAGAAATTCACCTGCTCGGTACGGATCGACGACACTGTCCTGGATGCCATCAAAAAGGTCCAGCACCTGGCTCCATTGCACAACCCGCCTAACATTTCCGGCATAGAGGCGGCCCAGTCGGTTCTCCCTGATGTGCCACACGTCGCAATTTTCGATACGGCATTCCATCAGACCATGCCGGAGCATGCCTATACTTACCCTCTGCCTTACGAATGGTACGAAAAGTACGGCGTAAGGCGCTATGGTTTTCACGGCACCAGCCATCTCTACGTATCCAAGCGAGCGGCGGTTATGCTCGGCAAGGATCCGAAAGCGTGCAACATCATTACCATGCATATCGGCAACGGTGTCTCACACACGGCCATTAAAAATGGCATATCGGTAGATACGTCCATGGGACTGACTCCTCTTGAAGGAGCTGTCATGGGTACACGTTGCGGCGATATCGACCCGGCTATTCCTTCTTTTATCATGGAACAGGAAGGACTCTCTCCCAATGAGATCGACAGTGTCCTCAACAAAAAATCAGGGATACTGGGTATTACCGGTAAATTCACCGACCGCCGTGATGTCATTGAAGGAGCCGAGGAAGACGGCTGCCCACGCTGCCAGCTGGCGCTTGATGTCGAGGCCTATCGCCTGAAGAAATACATTGGCTCTTACGCCGCAGTTACCGGCGGTATTGATGCCGTCGTATTCACAGCCGGCGTTGGTGAGATGGGATGGCAGATTCGCGAAAAAGCAGTAGAGGGCCTGGAGTTTATGGGGATCATTCTCGACAAGGAGAAGAATCGCAATACCATGACCCGCAAGGAGGAGAGTGTGGTTACCACCCCCGATTCTCCGGTTAAGGTTTTCGTCATTCCAACCGATGAGGAACTGGTCTTCACCGAGGACGTTGCTGCAATTATTGAAGGTACTTACACCGACCACATGAACTTCAAGTACAGCTTTTCCTCGATGGATTTCCAACGCAAGTAATTCTTCCGTCATCAGGTTTGTCAAACTAAAAGACGCCCGGGAAATCAATCTGCCGGACGTCTTTTACTTTTATGAACTTGTCATGCCTCAGACTTACATCATTACCCCTGTGCCTGAACGGCTGTAATCGCCGCGACAGAAACAATGTCATCAACGGAACAGCCACGGGAAAGATCATTCACCGGCTTGGCGAGCCCCTGTATGATCGGGCCGACAGCTTCGGCACCGGCAACCCGTTCCACCAGTTTGTAACCGATATTACCGGCATCAAGATCAGGGAAAATCAAGGTGTTGGCTCTGCCGGCGACCGCAGAACCGGGAGCCTTCTTTTCACCGACCTTGGGCAGCAATGCGGCGTCTGCCTGCAATTCGCCATCAATCTGCAGGTTCGGATCGAGCTTCCTGGCAATTTCGAGAGCCTCGAGGACTTTGTCGCAATCTTGATGGCTTGCACTTCCCTTGGTTGAGAAAGACAGCATGGCCACGCGGGCGTCAACCCCCAAAAAACTCTTGCAGCTGCTGGCCGTCGATATGGCAATTTCGGCCAGGGCCTGAGCGTTCGGATTTGGATTCACGGCACAGTCGGCGAAACAGAGAACGCCATTCTCACCAAAGTCAGGATTCCTGGTCACCATCAGGAACACTGATGACACGGTCTTTATTCCCGGTGCAGTTCCAATGACCTGGAAGGCGGCACGCAGAACATCACCCGTAGTGTTGAAGGCACCGGCCACCATGCCTCCGGCGTCTCCTTTGCGTACCATCATGGCGCCGAAAAACAGGTTGTCATCGCCAGTGAGAACTTCACGTGCCTGCTCGGTCGTCATCCCCTTCTTTTTACGAAGAATCACCAACTCAGCGACATAATCATCAAGCTGTGTCGCGCTTGCCGGATCGATGAGTTCCACTCCGGCCAATGAAACACCCAGTTCGCGGGCCTTGGCTTCAAGAGCAGACGCATTGCCAAGCAAAACGACTCGCGCCAGACTGTCTTTGACAATCAACTCTGCTGCTTGAATCATGCGATCATCATAACTTTCGGGAAGCACCACGGTTTGGATGCTGGTGCGTGCTTTTGTTTTGATCTGGTCAACAAGATGCATTGCCATGTCCTCCTTCACACTAAGTTTTATTAAAGACTGAAAAATATACCGGACCGCCTTGGCATCGTCAACATCTTTCCCATTGTTTTTCCCATTGTACCAGGGGGCAGGTCCTGCCCATTCCACACTGGCAGTGGATAGCATAGTTGTAATATAATGAAAAATTAACAAACTGGGGAGACATGACTGCAGAACAACGTCAAAATCGCATTGTTACCGGGTTCATTCTACTGTCGCTTCTTCTGCACCTGCTCCTGCTGCTGGTACCGAAGCATCAGCTGTTTCCGACGGAAAACACTCCGGAACCGGTTTATGTAGAGGTGCGTCCGCCACAACTACGTGAACGCGAACTCGACCTGCCGATCCGCAAAGAGCTTGAAAAACCACGCCAGGAACCGGCCAAGCGACTGGCAGAGAAGGACCAGGTGGTCGAAAAGGAGATGGCACCCGTAGGGGAGGATACCGAGGACCGCGAGAAAATGGTCCGCGCTCCGCAATCCGTGCGCAAAACACCGCCAGCGACACAGGAACAGCCGACACCCCGCACCGAGGCAGTACCGCAAAAGGCTGAGCCGACCGAACTTGAAGCGGTGACCCCCGAAGGCTGGATGGCCCCACCCGAGGTGAAATCATCTCCCAAGACACCCGATTTGCAAACCCTTACCCAGATTTCGCCTGACACGCTGGCGCGGATCGAAACCGACTGGCAACGCAAATACCGTGAAGACATCATCAGAGGTGACACGGTCTGGATGGACTCCCAGCAAGACTTGCTGCACTCGTTCATGAAGCGCTTCCGCGACAATATTTACCTGGTTTGGAACTATCCCGAGGCAGCGGCCCAAAGCCAGCAGCATGGCACCTGCCTGCTGCGTATTACGATCGATCGCCAAGGGGATGTCACCGATGTCCAACTGCTGGAAAGTTCCGGCCATCGAGCTCTTGATGAAGAGGCAATGCGCGCTGTTCGCAAAGGGGCCACCTACGGACCGCTGCCACGCTCTTACCGCCATGAAGACCTGAAGATCATGGCCTTCTTCCAGTATCATCTCAGCGGCGTCAGCACACGGTCGTACCGGCGTCCTCCCGGGAAGATTTACTAAAGGCATGTCCGGATTGCAGGTTCGAAACGAAACGGGGACGACCTGCATAGATCGTCCCCATTCTCTTTTCTATCTTACCTCTTCGCGCTATGCGCCTTTCTCCCACTTAAGCTTCGGCTTTCGTGCCGCAGTGGTCTCATCAAGCCTTCTGACCCGTGAGCGGACCGGAGCCTGATGCAGCAGTTCCGGGTTATCACGGGCCTCGCCAGCTATGGCGATCATGGCATCACAGAACTCATCGAGAACTTCCTGACTCTCTGTCTCGGTCGGTTCAATCATGATCGCCCCCTTGACCACCAATGGGAAGTAGATGGTCGGTGGGTGGTAACCGTAGTCAATCAGGCGTTTGGCTACATCCAGGGTATGGCAATCGCCTCCAAGATCCTTATCGGAAAAAACGACCTCGTGCAATGAGCGACTTTTGTATGGCAGGTCATAAACACCCTCCAGCCTTGCCCGCACGTAGTTGGCATTGAGCACAGCCATCTCGCTGGCGTGCTTCAAGCCGGCAGCACCCATGCTGCGGATATAGGCATAGGCTCGCACCATAACGCCGACGTTGCCATGAAAAGCCATCATGCGACCGACAGAATCTGCCGTTGCTGCTTCAAGGCTGTAATTCTCTCCATCGAAATCCACCCCCGGTCCGGGAAGATAAGGGATCAACTTTTCCGTAACGCCCACAGGCCCGGAACCTGGTCCGCCACCGCCGTGAGGCGTGGAAAAGGTTTTGTGCAGGTTGAAGTGCATCACGTCTATGCCCATGTCACCAGGACGGGCAATCCCCATAAGCGCATTGAGGTTGGCGCCATCACAATAGACCAGCCCGCCACGCTCGTGAACCAGCTTACAGATCGCCTCAATGTTTGTCTCAAACAAACCGAGTGTATTCGGGTTGGTGACCATCAGTGCGGCGACATCATCATTCATGTGCGCCTCGACCTCTTCCAGTGTCAGCACACCATCTGAAGCGATCGGCACAACGTCGTAACCGATCAATGATGCCGTCGCCGGGTTAGTGCCGTGTGCCGTATCGGGAATCAATACCTTGGTACGCTTGCTTCCGTGAGCTTCGTGCCAGGCGCGAACCACCAGCATCCCCGTCAGTTCACCCTGGGCTCCTGCAGCCGGCTGCAGGGTAACCCGGGCAAGACCGGAAATTTCTGCCAAGTCACCCTGCAATCGATACATCAGCTCCAAAGTACCCTGGGCCAGATGCGCTGGCGTTGTCGGATGGATATAAGCCAGGCCTGGAATCCGGGCAGCCGCTTCATTGACCTTGGGGTTGTACTTCATGGTACAGCTGCCCAAGGGGTAAAAACCGGAGTCGACGCCATAGTTCCAGGTTGACAACCGGGTAAAATGGCGAACGACATCAACTTCGGACAACTCCGGGAAGTCACTGATTTCTTCACGGCAGAGCTCGGCCGGAAGTGCTGTTGCCGGAACGTCAAGTTTCGGCAGGCTGTAGCCTTTGCGCCCCGGGTCGGAATGTTCGAAAAGCAGTTTTTCGTTCAGGACAAGCCCGCTGGTACCGATGATCGTCATTGCGCACCTCCCTGCAGCGCCGCAACCAGCGCGTCGATTTCCGCACGCTGATTCTGCTCCGTCACGCAGACCAGAAAACAATCTGCCAGCTCCGGGTAATCCTCACCAAGCGGGATACCGGCCAGGATACCGGCCGCTTCGAGGCGGGTGAGCACGTCTGCTACCGGCGCTTCTGAGCGCACGACAAATTCGTTGAACACCGGGCCATCAAAGACCAGGCTGAAACCCTTCAGACCGGATAGTTGCTGACGGGCATAAGTCGCCTTGGCCAGGTTTTGTTCAGCCATCTCACGCAAGCCCTGTTTGCCAAGCAGGCTCAGGAAAATGGTCGCCATCAAGGCACACAGCCCTTGATTGGAGCAGATGTTCGAAGTCGCCTTTTCACGGCGGATGTGCTGTTCACGTGTCGCCAGGGTCAGCACGAATCCACGCTGCCCCTCCAGGTCGGTCGTTTCCCCAACCAGGCGTCCCGGCATAGCGCGCACGTCCTTCTGGAGAACGGCGAAAAAGCCGACATAAGGACCGCCGAAGGCTAATGGTAAACCAAAGCTCTGGCCTTCACCGGCAACAATGTCGGCACCGAGTTCACCCGGAGACTTGAGCAGCCCGAGGGCGACCGGTTCAGCAACCGCAGTCACAAGACGAGCCCCAGTCTCATGCGAGGCTTTTGCGAGGGCAGCGACGTCTTCGATCACTCCGAAGTAATTCGGATAACCGACGACCACGACAGCCGTTGAATCATCCAGCTTGGCGTTCAAATCATCAAGGTCGGTCCGGCCGTCAGCAGCAACAGCGACATCGACCAGTTCCAGGCTGAGATATCGGCAGTAGGTGGCCACAACAGCCCGATAACGCGGATTGAGTGCCCGTGACAACAGCACCCGCTTGCGACGGGTCAGGCGTACCGCCATCAGCACCGCTTCGGCACAGGCCGAAGCACCATCGTACATCGACGCATTGGCTGCATCCATACCGGTCAACTGGCAGATCAGTGTCTGAAATTCGAAGACCGCCTGTAATGTTCCCTGACTGATCTCCGGCTGGTAAGGCGTGTAGGCCGTATAGAATTCACTGCGTGAAATCAGCAGATCAATCACCGTTGGGATAAAGTGGTGATAAGCACCGCCACCGAGGAAGCTCTTGTGCGTTTCGGGCGTTGCGTTCTTTACTGCCAGGGCTTTCAGCTCACGCAGCAGTTCGGTCTCACTGACCGATTCCGACAGATCGAGCGGACGTTTCAACCGCACGGATTCGGGAACCTCGACAAAGAGGTCCTCCAGGGTGCCGACACCAATCCGTTCGAGCATTTCGGTCACGTCCCCGGCAGTATGCGGGATATAACGCATGGTCCTCAGCTCTCCTCTGCGATCAGGGCCTGGTATGCTTCAGCGTCCATGAGGTTATCAGCGTCGCCGGCGTCAGCCATCCGAATCTTGATCATCCAGCCATCCTCGTAAGGAGACGTATTGATAATCTCAGGGGCTTCGACAAGATCATCATTGATCTCTTCAACGGTACCGGAAATCGGTGCATAGATATCGGAGACCGCTTTCACCGATTCCACGACGCCAAAGGCCTTGCCAGCCTCCAGGAATGTACCGACCTCGGGAAGCTCGACAAAAACCACATCACCAAGTGAGTCCTGAGCAAAATCGGTGATCCCGACCACGGCCAACTCTTCCTCGACCATGACCCATTCATGTTCTTCTGTGTACTTCAGTTCTTCGGGGAATTCCATGGCAATCTCCTTCTGGTGTATGTCCCTGAGCCAACAGGGGTAAAAAATGTCTGTCTGGACAGTTTACCCTTACGGTACAAAGGGTGGCCGGACCACCTTGGCACCCATGCGTCGATTGCGGATGGCAACCTGCAATTCGTTATCAATACCGGCGGCAGCAGGCTCCACCAACGCCAGGGCGATGCCAACCTTGAGGGTCGGTGACATGGTGCCGCTGGTGACAGCACCAACTTCACGGTCACCATCAAAGATCGGATATCCCTCACGCGGAACACCACGCTCCTGCATGACAAGACCAATACGCCGACGTTGTACTCCGTCGGCTTTTTGCTTCACCAGAGCAGCTTTACCGACAAAGTCATGCTTGTCAAGTTTGGTAATCCATGCCAGGCCGGCTTCGAGTGGCGAGATGTCCCGGGAGAGCTCATGACCATACAGGGCGTAGCCCTTTTCAAGGCGCAGTGTGTCGCGCGCGCCCAGACCGATCGGCATCAAGCCGTGTGGAGCCCCGGTTGCCAGCAGTTGCCGCCAGACTTCGACAGCTGCTGATGCAGGCAGATAAAGTTCGAAACCATCTTCGCCGGTGTAACCGGTTCGCGAAATGATCATCTTCATGCCGGCGACAAACCCCTCGTGAAAATGATAGTAAACAATATCAGCCAGCGGCACATCCGTAAGGCTGGAAAGGATCTCTTCAGCCTTCGGCCCCTGCAGGGCAATCTGGGCAAATTCGGCGCTGCGGTTGTTCAGTGTAACATCCGTCATCGCCGATTCTGAGAGAACCTGCTGCATCCAGGCAAAATCCTTGTCGGTATTGGACGCGTTGACACAGAAGAGGAACCGCGTCTCATTGAAACGGTAGAGCGTCACATCATCAACGACACCGCCCTCAGGATAGCAAAAAGCCGAATATTGAATTTGGTTGTCTGCCAGTTTTTCTGCATCATTAATAGTTAGCTGCTGGATAAATGCCAAAGCACCTGGACCGGTCACCTCAATTTCACCCATGTGAGAAACATCGAAGAGACCAGCTGACTGTCGCACAGCCAGGTGTTCTTCGATAACCCCGGAGTACTGGACCGGCATATCCCAACCGCCAAAATCGACCATCCGCGCACCAAGCGAACGATGGAGCTGGTTCAAAGGGGTTTCTTTCACTGGTTCTCTCCTTTAAGTTTATGGAACAACGCCTCAAATAAAAAAGCATAAAGAATCAATGCAATCGCCTTAAACCAGTGCCGGTAACGCTGCGAGCAAAACAAAAGGATTATGCTTTGCGTCGCGTAAGTTTTTCATCCTCTTCGCTTTGCTTCAATTCCGCAAGCTATTCGAGAATCGCAGGTATCATTCCTTCGTGTCCAAGCGTCATCAGATGCACACCCTGGCAAAGCTCCCTGGCCAGGACAACTGTTTCACGGGCAATGGCAAGGCCCTCAGCCAGCGGGTTTGCCGTGCGGTCAAACCGTTCAATCAAAGCGTCCGGAACCTGTACCCCAGGAATATTCTCATTAAGGAAGCGTGCCATCCTGGCATTGCGAATCAAGAGCACGCCGGCGATAACGGGCACGCGCAAAGGTTTCATGGCCGACATGAAACGCTCAAGAGTATTTCGATCAAATATCGACTGAGTCTGGAAAAACCGGGCGCCACTGTCAACCTTTTTCGCGACTTTCTGGAACATCAGCTCGAAAGGCTCAGCAGCCGGGTTGACCGCAGCACCGGGGAAAAATTTCGGCACACCATTGAGCGGTTTGCCCACCATATCTACGCCCATCATCAAACCGGCCGTCATATCGAGCAGTTGCACTGAATCCAGGTCAAAGACCGGCCGGGAATCGGGGTGGTCGCCAAATTTGCTGTGATCACCAGAGAGCAGCAGCAGGTTCTCGATCCCAAAAGCCGACGCGCCGAGCAGGTCAGACTGCAAAGCCATGCGGTTGCGGTCACGACAGGTCAGTTGCAGGATCGTTTCAGTGCCCGCCTTCTGTAGCTGCGCCGCCAGCGCAAGCGCCGACAGGCGCATGTTGGCACCCTGGTTATCGGTTACATTAACTGCAGTGATTCCCTCAAACTTCGCAACCGCTGCCAACGCTGGAGCCAGGTTGGTCCCTTTGGGCGGCGCAATTTCGGCCGTTACCACAAACTGGCCACGGGACAATTGCTCAGACAAACGAGACATCAGGAGCCTTTATTCAACTGGTAGCGACCCGGCTGGCGGCGACGGCTCCAGTTTTTCGGCGGCACGCGACGGGCGAAGACTCCCTGCCGCTGCTGGCTCTGCAGGCGTTCATAGATAAGTCGCCAGGCGCACTCGATATCCGCACCGACTTCACAGTGGCCTTCTTTCATGCCACCGCACGGCCCATTGAGCAAGCCCTTGGCGCAGGTGGTCACCGGGCAGATTCCGGCTGTTTCATTGAGTATGCAGTCGCCGCAGAGCGAACACATTTCCTCATAATGACCGAAGCGACGGACATTACCAAGGAACATGGAGTTCAACCCGCCAACCACGCGTTTGTCGACATTGGAAGAAATCGACTGGACTCCGGACCCGCAAGCGAGCACCATCACCGCCTCGGCACTCTGCACAGCATTTTTATGATGGCGCAGGTCGCGGGCCGCTCGCATGATATGACAGGCTTCGTCAATCACCACACTGCCGGTGACATCCTTCTCCAGGGTGACCAGCCATTCCTGAAGTTTGAAAATTTCTTCCTCACCGCCGGACTTGCAGGCCGTAGCACAGGCTGCGCAGCCTACCAGGAACAGCTTGTCAAATTCGGCCAGTGCCTGCTGGAGCTCGTCAAGAGGTTTCAATTTACTGATAATCATATTGACCCGGGGCTCGAGGTTGGTGACTGAAGCCTGGTCGACAAACCAGACTCACAGGCCAGGGTATTCAAGGCAATACGGCCCGAAACGAACCAGGTCGTTTCGGGCCGCAATAAACGTCTTACTGATGAGCGCGGCGTTTGGCTCCCTCGACAGTATTGTAGAGCAGCATGGTGATCGTCATGGGGCCGACGCCGCCGGGAACCGGTGTTATGGCGCCGGCACGCTCCCTGGCTGCTTCGAACTCGACATCACCGACCAGCTTCTTTTCACCGACCCGGTTAACACCGACATCGATCACCACCGCACCTTCCTTGATCCAGGACCCCTTTATCATCTCGGGACGACCAACGGCGGCGATCAGGACATCAGCCTGCGCAACTTTGGCAGGCAGATCTCTGGTACGGGAGTGACAGAGCGTCACGGTTGCATGCTTGGCAAGACACATCAGCGCTACAGGCTTGCCAACGATATTGGAACGCCCGACCACGACGACTTCCTTGCCGGTCAGATCAACACCGATATATTCCAGCATCTTCATGATTCCGTAAGGGGTACATGGTTGAAAGAGCGGATTTCCCGTCACCAGCCGTCCGACATTATAAGGGTGGAAGCCATCAGCGTCCTTGGTCGGTGTGATGGATTCCAGGACCTTGTTTTCGTCAATGTGATCGGGCAACGGCAGTTGTACCAGAATACCGTCGATACGCTGATCGCTGTTCAATTCCTCGATCAAAGCAAGCAATTGTGCTTCGGTCGTTTCTGAGGGCAGCTTGTGTTCATCAGAAAAGATTCCGGCCTGCTTGCAAGCCTTTTCTTTCATCGACACATAAACCCGGCTGGCCGGGTCATCGCCTACCAGCACGACCGCCAGCCCCGGAGTAACCCCCTGCTGTTTCAATACCGCCACATCAGCAGCAATCGCTTTACGGATGTCAGCAGCTATCGCCTTGCCATCAATGATCTTTTCCACGCAAAAACCTCCTCTGAATTGAGATATGACTATACGCAAGGCGAATGGGCTTGTAAAGTTTGAAGGACCGGCAATTGATCAAAAATGAGTCGACGAATAATCATTACTGATCACAGGCATTCACTTCAGGTTTCTCCGGAAAAGATCTCTGCATGGTACAGAGACTTAACGGTTGTTTAAACTTCTTTCCAGGTTGTCCTGCGCCAAAACTTTCAATCTTCGTCACGCCATTCCCGGGGCTGAACCCGCTTATACCTCTTGCCGGGACTTTTGTCCTTGCGCCGCTTCTCCACCAGTGTTTCGTCCGCACTTTGCTGCTCTTCTTTCAGTTTGAGATAATTGGCCAGTCGTCGCGGATCGAGCTCGTTTCTCTCTGCGGCAGCTTCCACAGCACAGCCGGTCTCGCCATGGTGACGACAATTATTGAAACGGCAATTACGGGCCACGGCCTCGATCTCTTCGAAGAGCGTGGAGACACCGGCTTCACAGTCGCTCAATTGCAGCTCACGCAGCCCGGGGCTGTCGAGCAGAAGCCCCCCTCCGGGAATCAGGTGCAGGGTTCGGGAAGTGGTTGTATGGCGGCCTTTCGCGTCACTTTCACGGACGGCGCCGATTTCCTGGTGCGCAGTATTACTTAAAGCGTTGACCAGGGTCGACTTGCCAACCCCGCTCGAACCGACCAGAGCCACCGTCTGGCCGGTCGTGCACCAGGGACGGAGAATGTCGATGACCTTGGCATCCTTGGCATTTACAGCTTCAATCGCCAGGCCGGGACGCAGAGTTCTGGCCCGGATGCAGAAATCATTGACGTCCTCGGTCAAGTCCGCCTTGGTGAGCACAACGACCGGCTCGACTCCGGCATCCAGGGCTAAAGCAAGATAACGTTCAAGACGGGAAAGGCTGAACTCCTGATTACATGAAGTGACGATAAACAAGGTGTCGACATTCGCCGCCATCAACTGCACCCGGGTATCGTGTCCTGAGGCCATGCGTTTAAACAGACTGGTGCGTTCCAGAAGACGCAGCGGTTGGCCATCGCCGTCGAGCAGCAACCAGTCGCCCACCGTGGGCAATTCTTCCACTGAGCGCCGCAGCCAGGTGTGAGGCAGAGTAAACTGCTGTCGCCCGTTCTCACCCACACCATCGACAAGGTGACGATTGAGAGCGAAGACCCGTACCGGAGTAGTGGCCTCCAATTCTTCAAGGCTTAACTGCTGTTGAAAAAAGTGTCCCCAGCCGAGTTCCGACAAGGACAAAGCGTTTTCCGGCATCTTTCCACCCATCAATTGAAACAAAACCTTCTGTTTGATATTACCAGTTCTCCACTACACCGGGGCTGCAAAAGGATCAAACTAAAAAAAGGGACAGAATTCAATTCCGTCCCTTTTCTACATAATCTATCGCATAGAGCCCTATTCGTTGGCCGCTTTCGGACAACCGGCGCAACCGCCGCCGCTGTCAGCCGAAGGACAGGCTGCTGGCTTGCTGCCATACCCCTGTTCGTACCAACCGCTCCCCTTGAGAGCGAACCCGGTCTGGGAGATCATTTTCATAACCTGCCCGTCGCACACTTTGCATGCGGTCAACGGTGCATCGGAAAACTTCTGACGGGCCTCAAAGACCAGTCCACAATCTTTACATTGATATTCATACATCGGCATAGCGCATCACCTCATGGGAAAATTCGTCCGTAATTTAATAGCTTTGCTGGCAGATGTCAAGCCCTCAACAAATCATTCAGCAGACAACTTATTTCATGGAAGTCTGCACCTTCAAGCAAGACACGCTTGTGACGGGAAGCATCACCGGAAATCAGTTTAACACAGCTCTTGGGCAAGCAGCAAAATTTGGCAAGGAAAAGACAACAAGCCTTGTTGGCGGCACCATCCACCGGCGGAGCCGTCAGAGCAATCTTGAGTTCCTCACCTTGCAGGCCGACGACCTTGTTGCGGCTGGCGCGGGGTTGGATGAAGAGAGAAATTTCAACGCCTGCGCCAGTCTGCCGCAGGCAAGGCATAATCACTTGAGCAAGTCCTCTTCACAATTATCTTCATCGAGCTCAAACTCGAAAAAGAGCTTCGGTGCTTTGGCCGCAGAGGACGGATCAACGGATTCCTCAGCATCTGAATCAGACTGATCCGCCTCGGCGAATTCAGCCTCCTCTATCGTTTTCTCTGCATGATCGAAAAAATCGGAGGCTTGCTCTTCGCTGTTTTGATCAGGCTGTTTACTGAACGGCAGAGGTTCTTCAAGCAACCTGGCATAGGCCTCCTGCTGTTCAATAGCCACAGTATCGAGATCAAGCATGCGGATATGCTTCTCCAACAAACCTCGCAGGCTGATCTCAAAATCTATCTTCTGCCGCTTGATTTCCTGAATCTCTTCAATCAACTGCATGCGTCGCTCTTCGGCATTATGCATCAGGCGTTCGGCCTTGAT
Source organism: Desulfuromonadales bacterium (assembly GCA_051305875.1). GTDB lineage: Bacteria > Desulfobacterota > Desulfuromonadia > Desulfuromonadales > BM103 > M0040. The sequence continues at coordinate 17,687 of JBPPMD010000273.1, forward strand.
CTCTGCCTCGGCCATCATGACATCCACCTCGCGGCGTGCAGTCGACTTCAGCTCCTCAGTTATTTTTTGAGTGAGCACCAGGGTTTCCTTGAGAGTCTCCTCGCGCTCACGCATTTCTCCCAGCGCCGCGTTAGTACGGGCCAACGCCTCCTGCAAATCCTGGTTATTGCGCAGCAACCGCTCCAATTCTTCTGCAAGGAGTTCAAGAAACTGGTCGACACCCGCTTTTTCATAACCGAAAGGACGCGATTTGAATTGTTTCTGTTGAATATCGATCGGGCTGATTCGCATCATAATCCCTATAAGCCGCCGTATGTTAACTTGTACTGAATCTGGGCCAATATGTTCTGAAGCACACTGATCAGGATCAGCAACGCGATAGGCGTAAAATCCATGGCACCGAACTGCAATGGCAGAATCCGCCGCATGCGGTCAAGTACCGGGTCTGTGGCAGTGTGCAGGAATCGAACAATGGGGTTATAAGGGTCTGGATTGACCCAGGACATCAACGCACGAGCGATTACAATCCAGAAATAGATCGAAAGAATAGCTTGCAAAACCTGAAAGACTGCACTGATCAGAATATCCATGAAAGCTCCTGGACGGGATGCTGTTCAAGACCCGGTTCAAATAAAGTTTTACAAAATAAAGTCTTAATAATATTGATATATAACGTGTTCACTGGAAATGTGTCAATCATATGATGTAGCTAAAGCCTTAAATCTTATTGATTTTTTTCCGTTTTACAGGCCATAATACCGCTTTTTGACCCTACGCATCAGGAGAAACTCATGGTTCGGACCAACAATCTCAATGTAAGCGGCCTGACACCGCTGATTGCCCCGGCAGACCTTAAACAGGTTCTGCCCCTCTCGGAGAAAGCCGCCGAATTTGTCGCCAACTCCCGCAAGCAGATCAAGGATATCCTCTGGTCACGCGATCCACGCATGATGGTGGTGGTCGGCCCTTGCTCCATCCATGATCCGAAAGCTGCCACGGAATACGCCAGCCGTCTGGCGAAACTAAATGCTGAGCTGCAAGACCAGCTGCTGCTGGTAATGCGTGTCTATTTTGAGAAACCCCGCACCACTATCGGCTGGAAAGGATTAATCAACGATCCGGACCTTAATGGCACACATCAGATTCCCAAGGGTCTTGGTATCGCTCGCAGGTTGATGCTCGACATTACCGCCATGGGACTTCCGGTCGCGACCGAGATGCTCGACCCGATCACTCCACAATACATGGCGGACACGATCAGCTGGGGAGCCATCGGAGCGCGTACCACCGAGAGCCAAACCCACCGGGAGATGTCGAGTGGCCTCTCCTTCCCCGTCGGCTTTAAAAATGGTACCGACGGCAACCTGCAAATCGCTATCGACGCCATGGGTGCCGCCCGCCATACGCATAATTTCATCGGAGTCAACCGCGAAGGCCGAATCTCAATTGTTCGCACCACCGGTAACCCCGACTCGCACATTGTCCTGCGCGGCGGCAACGACCAGCCGAACTACCAGGTGTCAGATATTGCTACGACCATGGAGATGCTCGAGAAGGCCGGGATCAAAACCTCTATCATGGTTGACTGCAGCCACGCCAACGCCTGCAAGGACCACACCCGTCAGGAGATCGTTCTGGCCGATGTGCTAAACCAGGTTTCCGACGGCAACGGCAGCATCGGCTCAGTGATGATCGAAAGCTTTCTCAAGGAAGGCAATCAGAAGATAGCCGACAAGCTTGAAGACCTGACCTACGGCGTATCGATTACCGACAAATGCGTCAACTGGGAGACAACTGATCGTATGTTACGTCATGCTCATGCCAAACTCAAGGAGTGCGGCGGTCGCAAGCTGTCCGGAAGCTGATGAGCGAAAACAACTGCTGCCCACCACCGGGGAACGAAACAGCCTGTTGCGCGCCACCGGCACCTGCCGCGGCTTGCTGCTCTCCCGGGAGTGACTCCGGGAGCGGTTGTCCGACGGCTGCTGCTGACCTGCCAGGCTACAAGCTTTGGTCCTTTGTCTGTGGCTGGCTGGACAGTTCGGCCGGGAAAATCCCAAAAATTGCGACGCGCCTCACAGCTGCAGATGTTATTGGCCGCTGGCAAATGCGTTGGGGGCTCGGTCGCGCACGTTACAGCATTGCACCAGGGCTCTACGCCATCGGTACGCCATCTGGCGACAGCCCGGTTCTGGTGACAGCCAACTACAAAATGACCTTCGACATTGTCCGCCGTGACATGCACGACCATGATGCCTGGTTGCTGGTGCTCGACACCAAAGGAGTCAATGTCTGGTGCGCCGCCGGCAAGGGGACTTTCGGCACGGACGAGATTTTACGTCAGCTGCAGAGGTCGAAGCTGCCGCAGGTGATTAACCACCGGACCCTGATCTTACCCCAGCTGGGCGCACCAGGAGTTGCTGCTCACAAAGTCAGCAAGGCCAGTGGCTTCAAGGTTATTTATGGCCCGGTCCGCAGCAATGACCTGCATGAGTTTCTGAAAAACGGACTGAAAGTCACGCCGGAAATGCGTCGGGTAACTTTCAGTTTCATCGAACGGCTGGTTCTGACTCCAGTGGAGCTGGTCAGCATGTGGCAGCACGTCTTGTGGAGCATCCTGGCCCTCTTTATTCTCGGCGGCATCGGCCCGCAGATTTTCTCTTTCTCTGCCGCATGGACCCGCGGGGGTGCTGCTGTAGCGGCAGGCCTGGCCGGACTGCTTACCGGTGCAGTCATAGTGCCGCTACTGCTCCCATGGCTGCCGGGACGAGCTTTTGCCATAAAGGGTGCAGCGGCCGGCTTGGCAGTGGGCCTTCTGGGCGTTCTGCTATTTAATGAATCACTCAACTGGCTGAACACCCTGGCCCTGATTACGACGGTTTCGGCCGTCTCATCCTGGTGCGCCATGAACTTTACCGGGTCATCAACCTTCACCTCACCATCTGGCGTTGAAAAAGAGATGCGTCAGACGATTCCTGCCCAGGTAGCCGCATTGCTGGTTGGTGGACTTTGCTGGCTGGTTTCAGCCTTTTAAGCCGAGCCTCGAGCATAGAGGCCAAAAGGACATAAAGAATGCCATCACTGCGTTATCTTGAGAATGTTGTCACTCTGAGATTGAATGCTGAGAGATGTATCGGTTGCGGTATGTGTGCAGAGGTCTGCCCCCACGGCGTATTCGCTATCGAGGGACAGAAAGCGCTGTTAGCGGATCGTGACGCCTGTATCGAGTGTGGGGCCTGTGCCGGCAATTGCCCGGTCGAGGCCTTGACGGTAAAAGCGGGGGTCGGCTGCGCCAGCGCCATCATCAGCGGCTGGCTGACCGGCAAGGAGCCGAGCTGCGATTGCGGCGGCAGCTGTTGACAACCTCGAGTCCGGTTGCAACGGCCCTGCGGAAGGATTTAAGGAGATTTCCCGGCCGCCGGGGCCGGGAGAGATTGCACAAAGATCTGCAGGCTTATTAATTCTGTTCCTGGTGACACTCAACAGCGAGACGAAAGCCCTTGTGCAGCGACGAATTGTCGAGCACAAGGGCTCTTTATTTGCAAGAATCAAGACTCATCATGTTCAGG
>JBPPMD010000184.1:0-2218 GCA_051305875.1 Desulfuromonadales bacterium
CGCTGGCATGCCGGCCAGGAGCCGCAGCTGTACTTCTGGCGAGATCGTTCCGGCCACGAAGTCGATCTTCTGATCGATCAGGGACGCCAAATTGTGCCCGTGGAGGTGAAATCGGGGCAAACGGTTGCTGCTGATTTCCTGATACCGATTAAACGCTGGCAGACATTGGCCGGTGATGCCGCAGGGCCCGCCATATTGGTTTATGGTGGCCAGTTGCAGCAAGCGAGGACGGATTGTACAGTTATCCCTTGGAGGCAATTAGGTTCGTTGGAATCTCCGTTTTAATTGATTCTGTAACGATGCTATATAAAATCGTGGGGTCAAATCTTTGACATTGACAAACCCCATCCTCCCAGGTAGAAGAGGGCATGGCCAGACCATTACGTATTCAATATGCCGGTGCTGTGTATCACGTTATGTGCCGGGGAAACGACCGGCAGGAAATTTTTCTTGATGATGAGGATCGTACTACGCTTCTTCGTATCCTCTCCCGGTCGCTCAATATCTATTCGGTTAAGCTTCATGCCTATGTTCTGATGCCGAACCATTTTCATTTGTTGGTGGAAACCCCTCTTGGCAATCTTGCCGAATTCATGCGTCAGTTCAATATCACCTATACCAGTTACTTTAATCGTCAACACAAACGTGTGGGACATCTCTATCAGGGCAGGTACAAGAGCATCCTCGTCGAGAAAACCTCTTATCTTGGTATGGTTTCTCGCTACATCCACTTAAATCCGATCAGGTCGAAATCATTGGAACTGGTTTCTGCAACTGAAAAGTATAAAAGTCTCATCCAATACCCTTGGAGCAGCCTCCCCGGTTATCTTGGCAAGGACAAGCAGCAAGTGATGGTGGATTATGCTCTGGTGTTGGCTGATTATGGAGGTCAGTCCCAAAAAGGTTTGGATCTGTACCGAAAACAACTCTTTGCCGACATTGAAGATGGTCTTGATCTGAATGACGAGGTTTTCGGTCAGAGCATACTTGGCAGTGATAGTTTCATCGAATTGATCAATAGTGAATTTCTTGAAGGCGGTCCGGTGCGGGAACAACCGGCGGCGCGGTCTTTAAGACAGTATCAGCAGCAAGCAGTGATACTTTCTGCCATCGAAGAGGAAACTGGTCAGAACCTTGCGGCCATGATAACAGGCAAGGGCGAACTGCGTCGGGTCGCGATGGATTTGCTCTACCGATTTGGCGGGCTCAAGGGGCCGGCAATCGGTGCGCTGTTCGGAATCGATTACAGCGTTGTGAGTCAGGAGCGAAAACGGTTGCGCGAGCGGCTTGTTCGTGATCCTGAACTTGAGGAACTGATGCAGAGATTGGAACGTGAATTGTCAACAACAAAGATTTGACCCTCGAGTCTTTGACCCTCGAGTCCATGGGCTTCAAGCGTACGTGACCAAAGAAAGTTTATACTCATTGTGTCCTGTGCTACACTGATTCCGTGTAACACGAAAGGGGCTGATCTATGGCTAATCTGACTATTACTATCGACGACGAAGCTTTGAAAAAAGCACGGCTTAAAGCGCTGGAACAAGGCACCTCGGTCAATGCTTTGTTAAGGAATTATCTTGAGTCTTACGCCGGCGTGCACAGTCGTCAGCAACAGGCAGCGAGAGTCATCCTTGGGCTGGCTTCCAGCAATCGCTCACGCAGTGGAGGTGTTTCCTGGACAAGAGACGATCTGCATGAAAGGTGAGGAAGATGCTGGTTTTTTTTGATACCAACATTCTGGTCTACCTATTTGACCAGGATTTCCCGGATAAACGCGATCGGGCAAAGATGTTGTTCCAGCAGGAAGTTGAGACCGGACGTTTCGTCGCCAGTACTCAGGTGCTCCAGGAGTTCTACGTGGCCGCAACTCGCAAACTGGCTGTTCCTTTGCCGGTGGCCGATGCCGAAGAGGCGGTTCGGGCTCTCGCCGATTTGTCCATTGTTCCGGTCGATTCGGCATTGATCCTGAGCGCCATCGACCGTAGCCGTTCCATGCAGCTGTCTTTCTGGGATGCGTTGATTATTGAGGCTGCATTGTCTGTTGGTGCGACCTGTTTGCTGACTGAAGATTTGCAGCATGGCCTGCAGATCGATGGGCTACGCATCACCAATCCGTTTTTGAGCTAGACAAACCTGCTCTCTACTCTACCCACTTTTTTGCATCAACTTGACAATAATAAATGCTCCACCCTACAGTGTGAAGCAAGCAAGTCCGGGG
>JBPPMD010000355.1:0-10351 GCA_051305875.1 Desulfuromonadales bacterium
CACCTCGGCGTCAGTCTGCTCGCGCCAGGCGGCGATTTGGTGCTCGCTTCCTGCTCGAGTCCGGTGAGCCCCGAAGCTTTCCGTCAGACCATGTGCGATGCGGCCACCCGCGCCGGACGCCCCCTGTCGCACATCGTGGAAACCGGCCACGCCCTCGACCACCCTCTCGACTTCGTCGAAAGCCGCTATCTGAAATGTCTCTTCGCTAAAGCCTGGTAACGGAAGGATTTAAAAGGAAAGTAAAAAGGGACAGGTCGGCACACATTGGTGTTGTGCCGCCGTTTTCATGAGGTCAGTGCGAGCCCTGTCGACAATGGGTCTCTTTGGTAAACAGCAGGAGGAGGAAGGCGAGGACCGCCCAGCCGAGCATGATTGAGAAACCGGCGCGATAGGCGGCCCACTCGTAAACTCTCATGCCATCGACGACCCCACCCTTGTAACCAAGGTCGAGAAACCACCCGACCAGCGGTTGGAGGATCATTGGTCCCGCCATCACGCCCATGTTGATCATCCCCGAGACAGTACCTGCCAGGTGAATCGGGACAGACTCCTTGCCATAGGCGAAGCCGATGATCATCCCGCCGGAGGCCGCCCCCGCGACAACCAGGGCTGCGGTGAGTATTGGAATCGGTAGCCCGGGGATATGGATGATCACGCCCCAGCAAAGCACAACGAAGAGGGTGCCGATGAGATAGAAAGGTTTGCGTTTGCCGAACCTGTCGGAAAGAACGCCGAAAAATGGACTGCTCACCGCCCATGCAACAAGCGGAACTGAGGTGAGGGTCGCGGCGCTGGTAGTGGTCATGCCGTAGTGGGTCGTCAGAAAGGGTATTCCCCAGAGACCGGAGAACGTCAGGATGCAGCCGACGATCCCGCCCGGTGCCAGGATCAAGAGCCAGGTGTTCCGGTATTTGAGAACCTCCTTCATCCCTGCAACAATACCCACGCCGGGCGCACTGATATCGTCTGCGCCGTGACCGTGGCCATGGCTTTTAAAGCCCTTTTCACGGGGGTCGTCGCGGACGACGATCCAGATGGCGACGCCGATGCAGAAAGTCAGTACCGCAGAGACCGCCATGACGGACCGCCAGCCGAAGCTGATGACCAGCAGGTGCAAGGGCACTCCGGCGAAAACCGCACCGGAGATGCCGACAAACAGGGCCAGCCCGGTGGCAAGGGCGAACTGCCGCGGCGCGAACCATACGCTGGCGATCTTGAGCATCCCCACAAAAGCCACGGCAACCGAGCCGCCGATGAGCAATCTGCCGATTCCTGCCATGACCATGTCGCCGGAAACGGCGAAGATCACCGAGCCGAGGGCGGCAACGAAGGCCCCTGCTGCGAGAAGCTTCCTTGGTCCCCACCTGTCAGCGAGGATGCCGGTGGGAATCTGCATCGCGACGTAGCTGTAAAAATAAAAGGCCGAGAGGTTGCCCAGCGCCGCCGCGCCAAGGCTGAAATCCCTGCTTAACTCCTCGCTGATCACGGCGGGAGCGACCCGCTGGTAAAAGCCGATGAGGTAAAGGGACGCGCCGAGCCCCCAGACACTCCAGGAGAGCCGCGCGGGAGGGAACTGGGAGTGATTCGTTTGATTCTTCAGTGCCTCTCCTCTCGCCACGCTCCGTGCCTCCGTTTGCCTGTCACTATGCCGCAGCGTTAAAGATAGCGTCCCATCATTTCCTGGGTCGCATCATCGACGCCATCCCTGCCGTAGTGGCGACAAATCTCCGCCAACACCTTTTCAGCTTTGGCGCGTATCCCCTGATGGTCAAGATCAGAGAGTTTCTCCAGCATCCCGGCGCGACGCGCGACCTGAAAGAGCTCTTGCTCTGATTTTGGCAGAGAAAGGAAGGTGTCGATGATGCCAAGGAGTTTCTCCTTCTCCGTCGGTAGACGCCCTTCGAGTTCGCCCAGAAGGTTGAGGATGTGGTCGCTCACAATCTTTGCGCCATCGACATCAAGGGCTGCAATGAAGGTACGAATCTCCTTTACGATCTCGATATCGCTGAGTCTGGTCAATTTACCAGAGGAGAACTCTTCCCAGAGCGGTAGCTTGGGACCCAGACACACAGTGCGGAGCCTGATGAAGTCGGGATTGATCTGATTGAGGACGCGCGCGGAGTCGAGGGCGTGACCCTTGCTGAGCTCGTGACCGCCGAGCCCCGGCATAATATATTCACTGAGCTCTATCCCGGCCTCAACGACCCGTCTGCCTCCACGGATATGGACATCACCGGTAGCCCCCTTTTTGATGATCTCAAGGAGAGGATCGTGTCCACTCTCCATGCCGATATGAATGCGGGTGAGGCCGAGCTCGCGATAGGAGGTCAGATCCTCGACGGAGCGACTCGCCATCGTCCTGGAGCGCGCGTAACTGGTTATCCTGGTAATCTCCGGGAAGCGCTCATGCAAGTGTCCGAGGATGTGGCGGACGGCATCGGGCTTCATGGCGAGAGAGTCGCCATCCTGGAGGAAGACTGTCGTGCCGCCGCTGCGCAGGGCATTCTCTACCAGCCAGCTGTTTTGGTCGAGCGCAGGCTTGCCACTCTTTATGTCGTCCCTGATCGCTGCCATGGCATCGATATCCGCCACGACTTCGGCGACATCGCGAATCTCGAAGGCAAGCCTGCGGTATGTGCGGCAGAACTTGCACTTGTTCCAGGGACAGCCGCGCGTCAGGCGGAGGAGATAACTCCCCGCCTCGCTGGGTGGACGAATAGGGCCGGTTTCAAAGCTGTTCATATGCAAATTGCTACCACGGTACTGGTATCCCCATTTTTTGCGGCTTCTCTTTAAACTCGGTCGCTTCGCGCGACTCCTTGATTGCCGCATGCTTGTCTTCCAGCCAGTTTATCTCAAAGAGCAGCTGGTTGGCTTCCGCGGTTTTCCCCTGGCTGAGCAGGGAGATCACCCTGGCTTCAGAGTCTGACAGGTAGAAACCGTTAAAACGATATTCGAGAAACGCTTCCCATGTGTATGGAACCCATTTACTGACAATCTCCTTGCCGATCGTTTGTGCGTACTCGCGGATCTCATATTGAGCATGCGCGTCCATGCGCAGAGCCAGGAAATGCAGCAGGTTGTGCAGATCAACCTTCCAGTAGGCTTCTGTGTAGGTTGACAGGGGCAAATCCTTGCGGGCCTGCTCTCGCGCAACGCCACAATCAAGACGGTTTGTATAAACCGCCTTGCTGAGGCCATGCATCTCGGCTTCCGCCGCACTCAGCTTTTCACCAAGCTCTGCGCTGATCGCTTCGCCGCTGCCTTGTTTGTTGACCTCCGATTGCGTGCGCCACTCGTCTGGCCGTGTTGTGCGACAGGCATCAACGGCCACGGAATACCGGGTCGAGTATTCGTTAACACTGGCCGTTCTGTGGCGGATCCATTGCCTCCAGCAATCCATCGGCACCCGCACATGCAGCTTGAGCTCACACATTTCAAACGGGGTTGTGTGCCTGTGTCGCAGCAGATAGCGGATCAGGCTGCGATCTTCACTGACTTTCCTGGTGCCGGCCCCATAAGAGACGCGCGCGGCCTGCACGATCGAAGTATCCGTCCCCATATAATCGATGACACGGATGAAACCGTCATCGAGGACCGGAAATTTGATGCCGAGGATGCCGTCAAGATCACCACTGCATGGTCGGGACAAAACCGGATCCTGATTGTTCATAACTTGCTCCCAGGTTGTTTTTTACAAAGGGACAAACCGACAGCCGGATGAGTGGGGGAAAACTTTAAATCGAACCCAGGAGTCTGTCGACAGACTGCTAGTTCAACCGCGCCGCAGTTGCCAGCCGCTGAGTCAGCCACCGGTTGCCGGCCGCCGCACAGAGGTTTGCAGCAGCGGCTTGATAAACCTTTCAAAAGTGGCTTGCTGTTTAGAGGTCAGCAGATCGAGATCGCCATGGTTGTCGAGCAGAAAGATGCCGACGCCGATGACGGTTCTGGGCAGATAACCGGTCCCGGCAACGCTCTTTTCAATTTCATCGGTTCGTCTGTAGATCAGGGTTCTTAATTGCTCCAGATCGATTTCCATAGTCTGTTCTCCAAAGGCGCTCTGTATGCTTTGCGCGCTGGAAACGTGTGTCATCCTTAACCGAGGGCCTTGTACTCGACCTTGATAATCTCTAGTTCTGTGCGGCCGCCGGGTGTTGCAAAGGCAACCACATCGCCTTCGGCTGAGCCTAACAGGGCACGTCCAACCGGGGAGACCCAGCTCACGTAACCGCGCGAGATATCAAATTCATCGGCGCCGACAATACTGAACACTTTCTCTTCGCCCTCCGCGGTTTCAACGGTGACGGTAGCGCCGAAGAACGCCTTGCCGTGGGCGATTTTCTCCTGCTCAACCGGGTCAACGATGGTCGCGTTTTCCAGGCGCTTACTCAGAAAACGGATGCGCCCGTCATATTGCCGAAGTTTCTTCTTGGCGTAATGATAATCGGCGTTCTCGCTCCGGTCGCCGTTGCTTGCAGCCCAGGCTGCGGTGTTGGCCATCTCGGGCCGCAACTTGTACAGAATTTCTTTGAGTTCGGCCCGAAGTCTCAAGGCACAGGCCGGCGTCATATAAATCGGAGCAGGTTTGGCTGTTTTCAGGTTTGGCATGACGACCCGGTTTCAGGTTGGTGGATACAAACACCATACCTTATGCATCCACAGGATATGAAGGGCAAATAAAAAGAGACAGGCTGCTAGCGCCTGTGAATAAGAACCCGACTCCTGATTTCAAGCGGGTTCACAGCGGAAGACGAGGTCAGGTGTCTGCGGAGATTTCGTGAAAGAGCGCCTCATGCAGGTTGACTGTATGATTCTTGACCCGTCGCAAGGCAACGGCCATATCGCTGAAAGTCAGGGCAGGCAAAGCGCCGCAGGAGCCCTCTTTCATCCGGTCGAGGTGCGCTTTACGCACCTCGTCAGCCAGATCGTTGAGCCGGTTGGCCTCATCGTAGATCTTGCGCATGCTGCTGACATCTTCATCATTGAAGGCACGGCAGACCTGGGTGAAGAAGGCGAACACCTCACGATGGAAATTGAGCAGGTCTTTCCAGCCATCTTCGCTGAAATCGAGCTCGTGTTTGTCGAGGCGCTTCATGTACGAACAGAGGGAGGCGGCGTAGTCGGCAATCGACTCAAGCTCGTCGGCCGCGCGGATATAGCTGTAGGCCCGGTCCGACTGTGCAGTGCTGGCGCCCCCGGACTGCATCAGGGTGACGGTGAAGGTCGTAATCTCATGTTGCATGACATCGGTTTCTTCTTCGAGATCCTTCACCCTGCGATAGATGCGGTCTCGCCCTTTGATGTCTCGCTGCAGATAGTTGGCTGCGTTGGTCAGGGCCTCTTGAACAGAGCCCTGCATGCGCTTGAGCTCTTCGAAAACCATCGAGATGCCCATTGCCACCGGCATGCTGCCGGGAGCGCCGACATACTTGAAGGCGCCTTTTTCAGCGCCCACTCTCTCCGGCACCATTTTGGTGACCAGCCTGGCCAGATAGTTGAGAAACGGCAACATCACAATAGTGGCGGTCACATTAAAGAAGGTGTGTGCCATGGCGATGTGGGCGGCAATATAGGGGCGGTTGCCATCGGCACCGACAAAACCTGAAAGACCGGGGACGAACCTCTCTATCATATCTACGTAGATCGAGAAGATGGAAACAATGATGAAAACCCCCAGAACGTTGAACACCGTGTGAGCCATCGCCGCGCGCCGGGCGGCAACGCTGCCACCGATTGCGGCGAACTGGGCGGTGATGGTGGTGCCGATGTTTTCACCCATGACCAGAGCGACGGCTGTGTACAGCGGTATGGCGCCAGTAACTGCAAGGGCGATGGTAATACCGAGCATCGCCGAACTGCTCTGAATGATCATGGTCATCATGCAACCGATAGCTACGCAGCCGAGGATGCTCAGCAGCGACTGGGCATCGAGGCTCAGCATCAGGTTCATGAAGCCTTCATCATTGCGCAGCGGTTTGAAGGCATCACTCATGATCTCCAGGCCGAAGAAGATCAGGCCCAGGGCAACCAGGACCTTGGAACTCGCAGAGAGCCGATCGTTCTTGGAAAAGATCATTGGAAAGACGCCGAGAGCGATCAGCAACAGACCGTACTTGCCGACCTTGACCGCCAGAATCCAGCCGGTGATGGTGGTGCCGATGTTGGCACCGAGAATCACACCGATCGCCTGAGTCAATTGCATCAGACCGGCGTTGGTCAAACCGACCACCATGACCGTTGTGATCGATGAAGACTGCACGAAGGTGGTGACGAACAGACCGACCACGACCGCCAGGAAGCGGTTGCTGGTCACTGATGAGATTGCCTTGCGGATCAGGCCTCCCGAAAGCGACTGCAGACTGTCGGAGAGGTACTTCATGCCGAGAATAAAAATCCCGAGCCCGCCGATGGCGGTATAACCCATTTTGAAAGGTTCGATCATTTGGGAAGTCCTTGAGAATTAATGGCTTGCATCATCAATGTCACAACTCGGCCCGTGCCGATGAGGCGCAATCTAATCGGCTTTGCATGCCCTGTCAAGTACAGCGGCAAGCCTGCCGAATCGAAGTCCGCAGTTAACGCATACGTTTTTTCATGGCGAGGTACAAATCTTCAACCTTCTGTCTTGCCCAGGGCGACTTGCGCAGGAATTTGAGGCTGGACTTCACTGAGGGATTGCTGTTGAAGCAGTTGATGTCGATGCGCTTTCCCAACTCATCCCAGCCATAAAATTCAACCAGGTTAATTACGATCTGCTCGAGGGTCACACCGTGCAGCGGGTCATTGGCATGTTGTTCACTCATGGGACTGGATGAGCCTTTATTGAAGTCAAGAAGTCTATGACTGGCAGAATGTATCACAAGATACTTGCTGAGACGATACCCCGCATATTCCTTGATCTGCAAGCTTTTTACGATTAACACTCAACCCTTGCCAGGTCTTTGCAGCGCTGGCTTTAAGATGTAACGATATCAACTGCTTAACATCCTTCCATGGTTAAGTCTACAGGAGCTTGCTGAAACTCAATATATCGTGTATGAATTTTAAGGCATGGTGTAGACTGGTGACCAGAGATTTTCACTCTGACAAATATTTTTCCGAAAGCTGTACAGATGTCCGACCACCAATTTCTCATCGAGCTGCTGATTCTGCTCACCCTGGCCCTGACCAGCGGCCTGGTCTTCGCCCGTCTGCGGCTGTCGCCGATCATCGGCTATCTGGTCTCCGGCATGATCGCCGGTCCCTACGGCCTGCATCTGATCAGAAATATTGAGCAGGTCAAGGTGATCGCCGAGTTCGGTGTTATCCTGCTGCTCTTTACCATCGGCCTGGAATTCTCGGTTACACGCCTTTTGCGCCTCAAGCGCCTGTTGTTAAGAGGTGGAATTGCGCAGATGCTGCTGAGCGGCGCAGCCTTCATTGGCCTGGGCATTTTATATGGCCTCGACATCAAGACCGCGATTCCCATTGCCATGGCATTGGTGCTCTCTTCCACGGCAATCGTTCTCAAGCTGCTCAGCGAACGTGGTGAGATTGATACCGCACACGGCCGCATGTCACTGGGTATCCTGTTGGCACAAGATCTGGCCGTGGTGTTTTTTCTCGTCATGCTGCCGCTGCTGGCCGGACAGGACTTGACGTTCTCCCTCTGGAAAATCGCTAAGGTTGCGCTGCTGCTTGGTGGACTGCTGGTTTTCTCCCGTTACCTGCTGCAACCTATGCTGTTGAGCATTCTCAAGTCACGCTCCCAGGAACTGTTTCGCATCACCATCCTGGCGCTGATCCTGGTGACTGCCTGGCTGACCGCTGAGGTCGGGCTTTCGTTAGAGTTGGGCGCGTTCCTGGCCGGACTGGCGCTGTCCGAGTCCCCTTACGCCCATCAGGCGCTGTCGGATATCCTGCCGTTTCGCGATACCTTCCTGGCAATCTTCTTTGTCTCCATCGGCATACTGGTCAATCTCGACCTGGTGTTCACCCAGTGGCAGCTGGTGCTGACCGCAACCGTAATTATCAGCATTGTGAAATTTGGCGCTGCAGCGCTTGCTACCATTCTATGTCGCTATCCACTTCGCATCGCCCTGCTGAGCGGCATGCTGCTGTTTCAGGCAGGGGAATTTTCCTTTGTGTTCCTCAAGGCCGCTACCGACCTGTCACTGGTCCCCGAGAACACCTACCAGGTGATCCTGGCGGTCATTGCTCTGACCATGATCACCACACCACTGCTTGCCACACAGGCAGAACGCTGGTCTGCAGGAATCGCCGCACTGTTCGGCAAGTCGCTGAGAACGATACATCCTGAGATGCAGGAGCGCACCGCCAACCTGTCCGGACACGTCCTGATTGCCGGCTACGGCCTCTCGGGACGCAACGTCGGACAAGTACTGCGGCGCTTTGACATCCCTCACCTGTACGTGGAGCTGAATGCCGAGAACGTCAGCAAGGGCCGCCGTGAAGGTGAGTTCATCGTTTATGGCGACATCGCTTCGGCCGAGGTGCTGCAAGAACTCGGGGTCATGCGTGCCAAGGCCCTGGTATTGGCGATCAATGATCCTGCAGCCCTGGCGCGGACCATCAGCATCGCCCGCCAGAGCAATCCTGACCTCTACATCCTGGCCAGGACTCGCTACGTCGCTGAGCTTGAACACCTTTGCCAACTCGGCGCCGACGAGGTCATTCCCGACGAATTCGAGGCCAGCCTGCAGCTCGGCGCCAACCTGATGCGTCGCTTTAACCGCAGTGAAGGACACATCTTGCATGTGCTCTCCGAGTTGCGCCAGCAGCACTACACCTCGATGATGCATAAAGGAGTCCCGAGCCATGGCTTGTCAATTCTCGAAGGGGGCCGCCTCGACTACCAGGCGGTTCCGGACGATTCGCCATATCTCGGTGCCAGCCTTGCCGAGATTGACCTGCGCAATCTGACCGGCGTCACCGTGGTCGGAGTCATTCGTCAGGAACGTACTATTTACAACCCAGCAGGATCTTTTTGCATCGAGCAGGGCGACACCCTGATGTTGCTTGGCAGCTCAGAAGATGTGCAGCGTGCCAGTGAGCTTCTGCACGGGCACCCGCTTTAGGAGGTTTCATGACCGATTCAAAACAGATTGACAGCATCGTGGCGGAGATGCGCAAGGAAGAGCAGCTCCGTCAGAACGGATACCGGGAACAGGCACTGAAACTCTTTCCCCACGTCTGCGGCCGCTGCAGCCGCGAATTCGAGGGCAAAAAACTACGCGAGCTGACTGTACACCACAGAGATCACAACCACGATTACAACCCGCCCGACGGCAGTAACTGGGAGCTGCTGTGCCTCTACTGTCATGACCACGAGCATACCCGCGGAATCCAGGAACAGCGCAGCGCAGGCGGACCTGCCGATCGCCAGAAAGGCCCCTCGCTCGCCCACTCACCCTTCGCCGCCCTGGCTGATCGACTCAAACGAACGAAGTAGTGCTGTAATTCCGGAACAGAATGGTGCTTTGAGGGTAAGTGCAGTCACTGGAAAAATAGCAAGAGGTCCAAAATGAAAAAGATGGCTCTGGGAGCGTTTCTGGTGCTGGTGCTCACTATAGGTTTCGCAATCTACTACTTGTTGTCCAACCTTGATGGCATTGTCAAAACGGCGATCGAAACCTACGGGTCGCAAGTAACGCAGACGACAGTGCGGGTGGAAAGCGTACAGATCGGCCTGAAAGACGGCTCAGGAGTGATCCGCAAAGTTGCGGTCGGTAATCCGCCTGACTTCGCCGCACCACAGGCTTTTTCTCTTGGAGAGATTGCGATCCGAATTGATCTCAGGTCGCTCTCTGAAGAGGTGACCATCATCGAGCAAATCATCGTGCAGACTCCAGAAGTTTTTTTCGAATTGAACGAGATTGGCAAGAACAATCTGGCTGAGCTCAAGCGAAATCTTTCGACAGAGACTTCTGCAACATCGCCACCCTCATCTGCCGTAAAAACCGGCGGGGCGGAACCGAAGCTGATCATCCGCAAGCTGCTGTTCAGCGCAGGCAACATCCACGCCAGGCTGGTGCAGTTGAACAAGGAATACGACCTGAAGCTGCCGGAAATCGAGCTGAACAATCTCGGCGGCGAAACCGGGGCTACGCCAACACAAATAGCCGAACAGGTGCTTCAAGAGCTAACCGACCGGGCCTTGGCCGAGGTCAAAAAGCAAGGGTTTGATCAGTACAAGGCGAAACTCGAAGGCGAAGTTAACTAGTACCCTGTAACCCATAATCTTTCGCACCTTGCTTGTTCTTTGCCGCGTCAGCTACGTTCCGATTTCAGCTGCTTAGCTACGGCTAGACAAACGGTCTGCTCCTGACTTTGCGCAGCAGGTTCAGAGCTT
>JBPPMD010000358.1:0-5306 GCA_051305875.1 Desulfuromonadales bacterium
TGGTCGTCGATCAAAGCACAATTTACTATACGAATTTCTATCAGGGGATTGGACGGATCGTTCTTTCCGCGAACAATCCAGTTCCTGAAATGCTGGCTGCCCTGGATTCCCCCTGGCGAATTGGCCTGCAGGGCCATAAACTGGTTGTTGGTACAGTAAAAGGAGGTGTGCATCTTTTTGACATCACTCAGGAGGGGGGACTGGTTGAAGCAGGGAGCCTCGATTATCAGGATGTGCGTGGGGTTGCCTTCACCGACGAGGTCCTGGCTGTTGTTCTTGCCGATGGCACATTACATCTTCTTGATTTGTCGTCCTGGCCGGCGTTGAACGCTACGGCACAACTAACGCTTCCGGGCAGTCCGATACTCTGCGAACGCATCTCTGGTCAGGCAGGCCTCGCTGTCGGTCTGGTTGCCGGGGGAGTGGTCCTGATAGATGTCAGCATGCCCGTTGCACCGACAATCAGCGGCTTTCTTAAGATGCCAAGTACTTTCAGGGCGATGAAGCTGCAGCCAGGTAAATTTTATGCAGTGGGTCGTGAGGGTCTGCAAGTG
Source organism: Desulfuromonadales bacterium (assembly GCA_051305875.1). Lineage (GTDB taxonomy): Bacteria > Desulfobacterota > Desulfuromonadia > Desulfuromonadales > BM103 > M0040. The sequence goes on from JBPPMD010000358.1 coordinate 555, forward strand.
TTCTCTCTCGACAAAATCACCGGGGACGGATATTCGCCCCCGGCAGCAGAAGCCGCGTATGGACCTGACGACTATCAAATGCAGTCATGGAATGGTCATGTTTACGGCTACACTGAAAATCGTTTAGTCAACTTTGGCAAAAAGAGACCAACTGAAGCTCTTTCATCAGACAGATACATGGCATTTGTCGGAAAACAGGGGGTCAGTCTCTTCGAGCAACGCGAAAACGGCCAGGTCCAGAGAGCCGGCTCGCTGATTCCGATAGACGCTGCCAGAGGTGCAATTTTTCGGGCCAATTACTTGTATATAGTCCATCATGACGGCTTGCGGATACTCTCCGGGACCCGGCCAGAGGAACTGGTTGTCGTGAGTGATCTGAAACTGCCAGGGCGCCCCGTAGGTCTCGAGTTCCTAGATTCCGCCTTCCTGCTCGTCGCCACACTTGACGACGGAGTGCTGGTGTTTGATATCAGTGATCCTCAACAGCCGAAACAAATCGCAAGTGTGGTTTCGCCCCGGCATCTACAGTCGATCAATGTTGTTCAGGATGTTCTGGTCGATGGTTCGCGAGTCTATATCTCACTGGGTGCAGGCGGCGTGCATATTGTCGATATAAGTTCCCCGTCTCAACCTGAATTGCTGCAGATTATTGACACTCCCGGGCATGCGAAAAGCATGGCACTTTATGACAAGCTGTTGTTGGTTGCAGATGGTATTAGCGGTTTGTTCCTGATCGATGTCGATAATCGTAAGCATGCATTGCCCATAGGGACGCTGCCGACGCCTTTACGCGTTGAGCAGATCGCTGTTGCGGACAACGGCTTGTTTGTCAGCAGCCACCCGGCGGGGACCATGAAATTGCCCTTGCCGCAGCGGCTGAAGGATATGCATCTGACCAACAAGAGAGAGCTGCGTATCAATGTTGAGAGGGTAGAGAAAGGACAATACCTCTATCTTTACGATGGCAGGACTTCAGAAAAGATGGAGGTCAGTGTTCAGTAAGGCTGCTAGAACTTGTAGGTCATGCCGAGCCAGAACTGGCGGCCGAGTTCGTAGATGTTGTCAGAATCCCCTGCCGGTGGCGTGCGGTCAAAGACGTTGTTGACTTCCAGGGAAAGGATCATACCCTGTTCCAGGTATATTGCCTTCTCCCAATCGAGCCGCCAGTCGAAAATCCAGTAATCCGGGCGGGTCACTTTCTCATATGCAGTCAAGTCGGTTGGAATACCCCGCTCGGTTTTGTCGGCAATGCTCAATTTGTCTCTGGCATCATATTCGCCCAGGTATCGGGTGACATTTGTAAAGGTGAAATTCCCGGGAAGCCTGCCCGTATAGATTATGTTCAACAGATGCTCACGGTTGTAATCGAGTCGGGGCAGGTTATCGCTGTCGATGATCTTGCCGTCATACCAGACCTCTTCATCCAGGCTCTGTTCATCGAAAATGTCATCATAAGATTCGTTGCTCGAGTCCTGGTCGCTGCAGGTGTAGTTGATGTTCAGGTAATGCCTGAGCCATTGTCGTTCCCAAGAGACCTTGACGCTTTCATATTTGCTCGAGCCATTGTTGTTTAAAACATAGAAGTTGGTATCTATGTCACTGATGATTTCTGTGATTTTCTCTTTAGCGAACTGGTCCTTGTTTTTACGCTCAAGGTAGTTGAGCTCCAGGATTCCGCCCAGGATTTGTTGCACTACGCCGAGCGTCCATTCATCGGAGTGTGGGGTGTCCAGTCCAGAATGTTTGTCAAGGGTCGCAGAAGATGCGCCGACAACCGCCCACTGCGACAATTCATTGGTGTCCGCATCCAGCAGGCGATTTTCGTTAAGGTAGGGGACAATCGCTTCGCGCAGTTTGTAGGTGAGGAGTGATTCGCCATAGTACCTGTTATAGCCACCGATGAGCAGGGTCTTGCCATTTTTCAGGATATCCCAGCTGCCGGCCAACCTGTATGCAAGGTTGGTGTTGTCCAAAAAATCATCATGGGAAATCCGGACTCCAGGGCGCAGTTCTACGGGGCTTAATGTGATCAGGTCTTCCAGGTAGACAGCAAAATAATTGATCTGCGCATCCCGGTTTTGGGCAGGATATACATTCCTTGTCCCGAAATACTGCTCCCCGTCCACGCAGGCTGGATCGCCCGGGGCACAGATGACCGCCGCGTTTAACGTGGACGAGTTATGGACGAATGAAGTGTCCTTGCGGTCATATTCAGCCTGATCCCATGTGTACTCTGCGCCAAGGTTGATCCCATGAGAAAGCTTGCCGGTAGTGAAAGCGTTCGATAAGAGATCAGCCCGTATTTGAATGCTTTCTTCGGAATTTTCAATGTCTCCAAAACCACCTTCACGACTGCGGCTTATGCCTATTTCTTCCCCCCAGTTTTTTGATGGTGTGTTGCGCCAGGTGTAAAAATCGGAACGGGCATCACGGCTGTTTTTGTTTTCGAGATAAGCAGCGGTCAGTTCATAGTTGCCGATCTGAACGTCACCACGGAAAATTCCGTTGATGGTATAGCCACCGCGTTTGATGGTGAAGTCGCTGTCCCTGGTGTCTCTTATAAAGAAGTCTTCTTCCGACGGGGTATATGAGGTGGTCAACTCCAGCGTGTATGGTGTGGACGGGGTCCAGGCATATTTCAGGAAAAATGTTTCCAGGGTTTTGTCCTGCTGTTTCCAGTCGCCAAAATGGAGCAGCTCCAAATCTGACTGAATTCTTTTGTATGAACCGAGAAAACCCATCTGATCGTTGACAGGGACATCAAGTTCTACGCCACCGTCATACTTTTTGAAGCGGGGTTGTCTGCTAAAGTTGTTGGAATTATCAAAAGCATCACGATCTTCATCGTTGATCTGGAATTGCGTCCAGGAATCCCGGGTCGTTCGAACACTGAGCCTGCCACTGAACCTGTTTAATGGCAGGCGCGTTCTGGCATCGACCACTCCACCGATAAAGCGACCGTATCTGGCCGGGATGTTACTGTCATATACGGTTACGCTATCGATCAGATCCTGATGAATAAAGGCTCTTTGCGGGTGTCCCGGGATCTGGTCAATCGCATTCTGATTGTTGGCCAAAGGGTCAATCAGGCTGTTCATGCCGACACCATCGACGGAATAATGGTTTTCATACGCTCTACCGCCTGAAATGGAAATTCGTGGAGGCAGGATCTCTGCGGCGTTTAAAGACGTCCGTTGTGCCTCACCAATCTGTACCCTGGGGAGAATTGTGATGGATTCAGTCAGGCTGCTGTTCTTACCGGGAAGCTGATGGAGGACATCGCTGGTCAGTGTTGACTTTCCGGTAATGAGGTCTTCAGACTGCCCGACCACTGTCACTTGCTGCAGTGTCGATACGTCCCCGGTAGCATTCTCTCCTGGCGTGCCTGTCCGCTGGATGCCAGCCTCTCCGGAAAAGTCAGTCTCAGCAGCTGACGCAAGAAAGGGTAATGTCATCAACATGATGGCAACAAGGGCTATGGCGACTCTGAAAGCCATGAAAATTATTGATCCATTGGTAAGTTGCTGATAAATAAAAAAATAAAACGCTGTATTCTTGAATAATTCAGTAAATAGTGTCAATCTAAAAGCCCTGGGACGGAGCTTTTTGTGGGCTTTGTGACGCCCCGGCAGGTTTCCGCCCTTGAGACAGGCTTCAAATCGATTGGTGTTTTAAAAGTATGTTCAGTAACTTACCAACTTTTTTTAGGCTGGCGCTTTGCCTGCTCCTTTCAGCCGGGGTGCATGGCGGAGTGGCCAGCTATGGCTGGTTGAAGAGTCCTGTGGAGTCGCGCGTGGCACATGCGCCGGTTGTGGTTTCTCTGCGGCCTGCAATTGATGTTGCTTCACCTGTAGCAACGAAACAAACTCAACATGAGCCGGTTCCTGCCCTCACCAGTGCGAAATCACGACCGGTTGAAGCTGAACAGGCGAGTGCTGTTACACGACCGCCGGCAGCGGCTCCCCGCCATGCGCCTTCAAAAGTCCTGCCCGGGACGCTTCTGCCCGTAACAGTCGATGAGCCGAAAAACGAGACGAACCAGACGATATCGTCGGCAGAGACCGTCTGTGCGCTGCCGCAAGATCCTGTTCTGGACAGTGTTCCTGTACCGCCTGGAATCAGTCAGCCAGACATTGAGCCGGCGGGAACAGGCACGCCCTTTGTTAAGGCTGTAAACGAAACGCCGCAGGCGTTGTCTCAAGGAGATGAAAGAGCTTTGCCCGATACTGAGGCTTCTGTTTCTCAAGCTCTAACCGAAGCAACACCCGACTATAGGAGCAACCCCCTGCCAAAATACCCACGCCTGGCCAGACAGAAGCATTGGGAGGGAGTGGTCTGGCTGATGGTCGATGTCTCCGCAGCCGGTCTGGTGGACGATCTGCGGATCGAACAGTCCTGCGGCCACCGGGTGCTGGATCGAGCGGCTCATCGTGCGGTAAGCCGCTGGCGTTTCTCTCCGGCAAAACGTGACGGGCTGCCGGTTTCGAGCCAGGTGCGTATCCCGGTTCGCTTTCTTCTTGAGGAAGGTTGATAGCCCTTCCGGGGGCGGCGAAATAACTTTTCTCGTAATATATAATGATATAATGTGATTTAGTCTTGCATTCTTATCCCTCGGCATGCTAGAAAATCCCCCTTCGGGGAGTGGCGCAGCCTGGTAGCGCGCCAGTTTTGGGAACTGGATGTCGCAGGTTCGAATCCTGTCTCCCCGACCATTTTGCGCCAGTAGCTCAGCTGGACAGAGCAACGGCCTTC
>JBPPMD010000368.1:0-8994 GCA_051305875.1 Desulfuromonadales bacterium
TGGCAAGCTTCCAACAATAAAGTTTTTGCTGTAAATACAATTTCAGACTTCAACCAGGCATGAGACCATGATCACAGACCGGATCACTGTCGACATAAAAGTTCCCAACCAGACACGTTATCTGTGCCTGATTGGCCATATCGGTGAGAACATTGCCCGTACGCTCAGGAACTACAGTGGTGATCGAGACAAACTGGCATATGACCTCAACCTGGTTCTGACCGAGGCAATGGCGAATGCAATTCAGCATGCCAACGTGGATGATCCGACCAAAGAAGTCCATATCGAGATTCTTCTTGTCGAACAACGCCTGATTATTCGGGTTTTTGATTTTGGTCAGGGCTTTGACGTCGAGCAATATCTTGAACCGCGGCATCCACTTGAAGAACATGGCCGGGGAATCTATCTTATCAATACGGTAATGGATGAGGTTTCATACCAGACGACGGGGGTTGGACATGTTCTGGAAATGGTCAAGAATTTATAATATATGACACTTAGCCGCAAAACGAAAGATCAATCAGAAAGGGCACCTTCATATTGAGGATGCCCTTTCTGATTGCTCCAGACAAACGACATGCAGCCCTTGTCCCGAGCCACTCGCTAAGCACCCTTCGCCACATCTTTAATAAACATCTCCACCAACTCTCCATGATGTTCAAGGCGCACATCAGCCTGTAAATCACTACGATATACCGCAAAAGGCATACCGGCCATTCGGGCCGCGACCTGATCCAACTCTGAGTCTCCAACAAAAAGGAGCTCATGGGTCGCATATTGCAGGCGCCTGGCTGCTTCGTGTAGCATGTCAGGTGCCGGTTTGGGATGCGTAACGTCTCGACTCGTGACAACCGCATGAAAAAAATCATTCAAGCCGAAATGCTCGAGGATGCTCAGCATACTGCAACCACGATTGGTTGCAACCGCCAGAGGGTAAGACCCGGCCAATTGCGACAAGGCTTCTAACATGCCGGGTTCAGGCTGCATGTATTGAATGAACTGTCGATAATCAAGGCCAGCTGCCAGGGCTAGAGCCCCTGGTGTGCGCTCCTCACCGAGGAGTTGCGCAAAAACCTGCGGGCTTGCTGCAGTGTGACAGATATGTGCCCGGGCATGGTCTGATTCTTCGACAGGGGATTCATTTAACAGGCCCAAGATGGTATTGTAATAAGCCAGATTGGCCTTGCGGCTTTCAAAAAGCACACCATCGCAATCGAAGATAATGCCTCGGATGCCATTCATTGTGTGCCCCTCAGTCGATAAAGATAAAAGCATCCTGCCAGTCCAAAGAGAATCATTGGCAATGACAGTAGCTGCCCCATGGTTGCCCCCCCCCAGAGAAAGCCGAGATGGGCATCTGGCTGACGGACAAACTCAATAAGAAAACGGAACAGACCGTAACCGATAAAAAAACAGAAAAACGGCACGCCTTCAGCAACCCTGCGACGATGCAGCAGGTACAGGATGAGAAAAAGCAAAAGACCTTCAAGAGCAGCTTCATAAAGCTGACTGGGATGTCTTGGCAGAGGACCTCCGCCAGGGAAAATCATTCCCCAGGGAAGATCGGTTACCCTTCCCCACAGCTCGCCATTGATAAAATTGCCGATTCGACCGAAACCGAGACCGATGGTTGCAGATGTCACCAGGATATCCCCGGTCATCAATATTGACAGCTCTCTGCGCCGACAAAAGATCACCACAGCGATCACGACACCAAGCAAACCACCATGGAAACTCATGCCGCCTTGCCAGACAGCAAAGATTTCCAGCGGGCGGGAGAGATATTGTGCCGGGTTATAGAACAGAACGTAACCAAGGCGGCCGCCGAGGACAACGCCAAGGACTCCGTAAAAAAGCAGATCGGAGGCATCATCCCTGGATAAAGCAAGATTGCGTAGACGCGACAGGTGCCTGATGAGAATGTAGCATGCGCCAAAACCAAGCAGATACATCAGGCCGTACCAGCGGACTGCCAGCGGTCCAACATGAAAAATAACCGGGTCGATTTCAGGAAAAGTTATCATAACGGACGACACAATACCTTATGTATCACTGCTATTCAAGGAGCATGGACATACTGCAGAACTGAAGAAAAATCATCCGGCAAAGACGCAGGGTATAGGGGCAAGACGCAAAGTAAATCATCAATAACACAATGGTTGTGAAAGGTTTTCTTTGCGTCTTTCTTTATCCTTAGCGTCTTTGCGTTAGTTGTTCATTTGTCTTTTTTTGGGTTACAGGTCCAAAAACTTAGAGTTCAAAGGAACATTTGTCATCAAGGAATATCAGGGTCAATTATTGACAGAAGAAGGCTCTATGCTATCATGAGAGTTAAGCACCACCAAGATCTTTGACAACCTCTGGAATGCGCGACTTATTCCTGATTGTGCTGACCAACTGAACCATTTCTTGCCTGGAGTCGGGTTGTGGTGAGCAAGCCCGTCCTTGAACGGGACGCCTAAAACGCCCATCCTGGGTACATTCGGATCAACAGGTTCTCTCTAGGGGGTAAGCGTCGGTATTCCGGAGGTTGCATGAAAATTGACACCGCAGAATTGGCGTGTCATAAAATCAACTGAGGCCCCGTTTATAAAAACGGGGCCTCAGTTGTTGTTGCTTGTGAAAAATTCCAGCACTCAAGACACAGAACAAATCACGGAACGTTGACCCGTTCTCTTAGCTCTTTACCGGTTTTGAAAAAAGGGGTCTTTTTTGCCGAGATTCGCACGATGTCGCCACTTTTCGGGTTGCGTGCCTCGCGTGCATCACGCTCACGAACGGTAAAGGAGCCGAACCCCCGTATCTCTACACGGTCACCTTCAACAAGAGCCTGGCCGATACTGTCAAAGATAGAGTTGACAATCATTTCAGCTTCACGCTTGTTGAGAACATCATTATCAATTGTAAGTTGTTCAACCAGTTCACTTTTAGTCATGGCATACCTCCTGATTAGTGTTCATCCGGAAACTCCGGATTGCACAAATACCGTTTCCGATCCGGAAACGAGCAATTTTTCGCAAAGCCAAGAAAATCAAGGGATTGAGCGGATGCGTAGTCCGTTACGTCGCACAATCAAATCTGCGATTGCCGCAGAGATTAAGGGAAAGGGCCAATTCCGGACGGAAACTAATTAAATCCTTGCCAAATATATTGCAAACCAACTGAGCGCTGTTTCTGTAATGCGAATTGAAGTCGATTTAACGTTTCCTCAATGAACAGATCTATAAACCATGGCTTTTTACCCGGTGGGTAAATAACATGTGGTTCTCCCACGATACCGGCCAACTCTGCAGAGCGCTTGATGGCAACCTCAAGGTTGCCCATTCCGTCGACCAGGTTCAATTCCATTGCTCTGCGACCAGAAAAAACGCGGCCATCGGCTATTGAGCGGACAATCGCTTCATCAATGTTGCGGCCTTCTGCAACCGATGCTACGAACTGATTATGAACGTCATCGATCAGATTTTGCAGGATCTCGCGTTCTGCAGCTGACATCTCCCGTGTCGGTGACCCGATGTCCTTGTACTCGCCACTTTTGACAATGACACTGCTCAGACCAATCTTGTCCAATAACTCCTGGAAATTGGTGAACTGCATAATTACGCCGATGCTGCCGACAATCGTTCCCGGGTTGGCAATGATCTCACGGGCCGGGGCCGCAATATAATAACCACCGGATGCGGCAACAGAACCCATGGAAACGACGACTGGCTTTACTGCGTCGATGGCCTTAACCTCGTCGTGAATCTCCTGCGAGGGGCCGACACCACCTCCGGGAGAGTCAATGCGTAATACAATCGCTTTGATACTTTCGTTATCGCGAAAATCGTGGAGCTGCTCAATAATCTGCCTGGAATCGGCAATAACACCATAAACTTCAACAACACCAATCTTGTTGCCGATGGCAAAATTTGCTGGTCGTCCCATAAAACTGGCGACGGTAACGGCCAGGACCAGGAAAAAAACGAATAGGCCTGCCAGCAGGGCTGAAGCGAGGAGGAACGGGCGTTTCTTCATAATTTTCCAAAAAAAAGCGCGTTTCCACTTTGAATGGAAACGCGCCGCAGGATGTTCACTGAATTATTCGACAGACTCCTCGTCGTTGCGGTCCATAGCCCCCTGAAGAAGGGCGCCAAGATTCGAGGTTGCCTGCTTCTGTGCACCGAGGAATTCCTGTACTTCGGCCTTCTCTTTGTGATGGGTCAGTTGCTTGACTGAAAGTGCTATCTTACGATCCACTGTGTCGACATTCAGAACAACAGCTTCAAACTCATCACCGACACTGGCAAAATCCTTGGGACTTTCCACTTTTTCCTGACTCAGTTCCGAGACATGAATCAAGCCTTCGATTCCTTCTTCAATCTCAAGGAAGACACCGAAATCAGTGACCGAAGTTGCCTTACCGCGCACAATAGTACCGGGGGCGTATTTGACAGGAATTGCTTCCCATGGATCAGGAGTCAACTGCTTGAGGCCGAGGGAGAAGCGCTCGTTTTCACGATCAATATTCAGGACAACAGCCTTAACGGTATCACCCTTTTTGAATATCTCGGAAGGATGCTTGACGCGCTTGGTCCAGGAAATGTCAGAGATATGCACCAGACCATCGATCCCTTCATCAACACCGACGAAGACACCGAAATCGGTGATGTTTTTAACCTGGCCCTCAATAATGGTGCCGACCGGGAATTTCTCGCCGATCACTTCCCATGGGTTCGGTTCAATCTGCTTGAGACCAAGAGAGATGCGGCGATTGGGAATATCCAAAGCCAGCACCAGAGTCTCAACTTCATCACCAACGGTAAGAAGCTTGTTGGGATGCTTGATACGCTTGGTCCAGCTCATCTCAGAGACATGAATCAAGCCTTCAACGCCATCTTCCAATTCAATAAATGCGCCGTAGTCAGTCAGACTGACGACCTTGCCCTGGACCCTGGCACCAACCGGGTAAGTGCTTTCCACTTCCAGCCATGGATCGGGCGTAATCTGTTTCAGGCCGAGGGAGACGCGCTCACGTTCACGATCATATTTAAGGATCTTGACATTGATCTTTTCGCCGACAGAGAGCACATCAGAGGGGTGATTGACCCGTCCCCATGACATATCGGTAATATGCAGCAGACCATCGATACCGCCGAGATCAATGAAGGAGCCATAATCTGTTAGATTCTTAACGATACCCTCAACGACCTGCCCTTCGGTAAGCGTTTCCAAGGTATCGGAACGCATGTTCTCCCGCTGTTCTTCGAGTAGAACCCGCCGGGAGAGCACGATATTGCCACGACGCTTATTCAGCTTGATAATCTTGAAATCGAAGGTCGCACCGAGCAACTTCTCAAGGTTGCGGACCGGACGAAGATCAACCTGAGAGCCTGGCAGAAAAGCATTGATGCCTATGTCGACAGTCAAGCCACCCTTGATGCGCCCGACAATCCTGCCTTCGACTACAGCACCCTCTTCAAGAGATCCCCAGATTTTCTGGCGATCGGCTTTTTCTTTCGAGAGCCCTATCTGTCCACTATCGTTCTCGCGACGTTCAAAGAGGACATCTACCTCATCACCGACTTTTACATCGATTTTGCCTTCTTCATCCTTGAACTCTGCGAGAGGGATTACCCCTTCGGACTTGTAGCCAACATCGACGACCACGTGGTCATCAGTGACTTGTACAACTGTACCGAGAACAACGTCGCCAACATTCAATTCCTGCATGCTGTCTTCGAACATGGATTCAAAGGATTGCTCCATATCCATTTCTTCTTCGTTGTCCATTTCTTCTGTTTCGTCGTTGAATTTGCCGTTACTTTCCACCATTCACTCGTTACCCCCTAACAAATTCCACCGTAAAAACGGTGGTATGGCTCTTAGGCCATGGTTGGGGAAGATATCACAAGCACTCAGGAAACTCAAACTATTATTTTCCAAGCTCAGCGATCCTTGTGATAACCTCATCAATCAGCCAGCGCGGTGTTGATGCGCCTGCGGTGACGCCCACTTTCGCAACGCCGTCAAACCACTCCGGCTGGATTTCTTCAGTGGTCTCGATATGCCAGGTTTGCGGCTGTATCTCCCGGCAGATCCTTGCCAGCCGCGAGGTATTTGCACTGGCATGCCCACCGATGACAAACATCAGGTCAACTGATCGTGCAATCTCCCGAGCCTCGTTCTGACGCACGGAAGTTGCGTCACAGATTGTGTTAAAAACTCGCAACTCCTGACTTTTAGTCAGGCAGATATCCATAACATCCTTGAGATTTTCATAAAGTTGGGTCGTTTGTGCCACAATACCTACCTTCTTCATACGCGGCAAAGCAACAGCCTGCTCAGCATCGGCAACAACGTGCACCACGGCATTGCCCGAATACGAGACAATCCCCTGAACTTCGGGGTGCTCCATTTCACCCACGATAATAACCGTATAGCCCTCCTTGCTGAGCCCGGCCGCGTACTCCTGGGCTTTTTTTACGAATGGACAAGTAGCATCGACAATCGTCAGGTTTTTCTCCTGAATGCTGCTCATCTCTTCCAAAGTCACGCCATGGGAGCGAACGATGACGGACCCGGGCGGGATATCCTCCACATCAGCAACCACGGTAACGCCCTTCTCTGCCAACCGTTTGACAACTTGTGGTGAATGAATCACAGGGCCAAGGGAACAAATATTTTCATGCTCGGCGGCTGCCTCAAAAGCCATCTGGGTGGCGCGTCTGACGCCGAAACAAAAACCGGCACTTTTGGCGAGAACAATGTCCATCTTAAAATCCGAAACCTTTATTCGCTGGGTTGCTGGTGATCGGCGATAACCGAGAACATGCGTTCCAGGACCTGTGCTATGTCAAGCTCTGTGGTATCAATAACTACGGCATCAGCTGCTTGCCTTAAGGGTGAAGTCGCACGATTGGTGTCTGCGGCATCACGCGCTTCAACCTCGGCGACCGTGCGCGCCAGATCAACTGCGACACCCTTCGACTGAAGTTCCAAAAAGCGCCTTTGCCCGCGCACCGCTGCCGAAGCCCTGAGAAAGAACTTAACATCCGCATGCGGAAAGACAACCGTGCCTATATCACGTCCCTCCAGAACCACACCGCCACCAGCTCCGAGCACCCGCTGTCTGGCAACCATAGATTGTCGTACAGCAGGACAGGCGGCAACCGCCGATGTCAGAAGGCTGATTTCCGGAGAGCGTATTTCTGCCGAGACATTTTCACCATTCAGCAAAACAAGTTCTTCACCATTATTGCGGGCGAACTCAATAACAATCTCATCACAGAGCTGACGCAACGCATCATAGTCGCCGGCATCAATCCCCTGACGCGTAGCTGCCAGGGCAACGCAACGGTACATAGCTCCCGTATCCAGATTGAGATAACCAAGCTCGTAAGAGAGGATCTTGCTCAAAGTGCTTTTACCAACCCCGGAAGGACCATCGATGGCGATTATAAGTTTTTTCATAAGAAAGCTCGTGATGCGAGACTCGTGACGCGTGGCGTGACAAAAAATAATTGATGTCCTTGGTACGGTTTCTGATCTACAAGTTTACAGCTTCGTCTCGATAGTTCCATGAGCATATGAGTTATTGATTTTATGCCTTCTCGTAACGCGTCACCTGTCACAGAGGTTCTCAAGCAACTCCCAGAATCCCGGGAACGAAGTTTCCGTGCATGCGGTATCTTCGATTGTGACTTCACCTCTGGCCGAGAGCGCGGCGACGGCCAGGCTCATGGCAATACGATGGTCACCATGCGATGAGACCGCACCCTTCCTGAGTTGTTCGACTCCGGTAATCACCATGCCATCCGGGCGAGCTTCGATCTGAGCGCCGAGCTTGCCCAATTCACTAACCATGGCAGCGATGCGGTCGGTTTCCTTGACGCGCAATTCTGCTGCATCGCGAATGATTGTTGTCCCCTCAGCCAGGGCCGCGGCAACACTGATCACAGGAAATTCATCGATTGCCCGTGGCACCATGTCTCCATCAATTTCAATGCCCTTGAGTCGGCTGTGTCGGACCAGCACGTCTGCCACAGGCTCACCGGATTGCTCCCTGATGTCGTGAAGTTCAAGCTGACCGCCCATGGCGGTCAGAACATCAATAATGCCGCTGCGCGTCGGATTGATACCGACGTTGCGAATCGTAAGCTCCGCGCCAGGCGTTATCAGTCCGGCAACCATAAAGAAAGCCGCTGAAGAGATATCACCGGGGACCATTACATCCTGAGCTGCCAGATGTGGCCTGCCGATCAGGCAGACGCCACCCGCAAAGGGTCGCACATCGGCACCGAAACAGGTCAACATGCGCTCACTGTGATCACGCGACAGGTGCGGCTCAGTCACCCTGGTTTCGCCTGCGACGGAAAGTCCCGCCAACAGCACGGCTGATTTCACCTGAGCGCTCGAGACCGGAGATGCATAGCTGATCGGCTTGAGTGAGCCTCCCTGGATCGCCAACGGCGCCCGTTCACCGCCATCACGCCCCCAGATGCGGGCGCCCATGCCAATAAGTGGCATCACCACACGCTTCATCGGTCTGCGCCTCAGATATTTGTCTCCACTCAGCACAGAAAAGAAATCTTGCCCTGCCAGCAGGCCGCACATCAGGCGCATGGTTGTCCCGGAGTTGCCACAATCAAGGACGTCGGCCGGTTCTGCAAGACCATCGAGACCGACGCCGTCAATCTCCAGAGTGTCTGATCCTGTCTGGCGGATTGTGACTCCCATGGCTTCAAAAATTTTCCAGGTGGAAAGATTGTCTTCACCCATCAGGAAACCACTCACCCGAGTTGTACCTTCAGCCAGCGAGCCAAGCATGATCGAACGGTGAGAGATGGATTTGTCTCCGGGCACGGAGATTTCTCCTCGCAGGAATTTGGCCGGCGACACGACTCTGATCTGAAACGGTTGGTTGCTCATCTGTTTTTCATCTCGCAGTTATCAGTTATCAGTTATCAGTTATCAGTTATCAGTTATCAGTTATCAGTTATCAGTTATCAGCCC
>JBPPMD010000386.1:0-5841 GCA_051305875.1 Desulfuromonadales bacterium
TTGAGCTGTTTGAAGCGATCGCGGATGTCTTGTTGGGCCTTGTCCCGCTCTTTTTCAAGAGCCTCTTCACGGTTTTGTAACATCTGGAGACAGTGACTCAGGTAGAGGTAAAGCAGCGTTGCCGTTACCACAACAAAGAGCCACCCCTTGATGGTTTGCGCCCGGGTTAGCAGGCTCGGATCGCTGATAAACCATGCCAGGATCGTGTCGGAAAAATAAATCCAAAGGAAGGCGAATACGGTATAAAAGGCGACGGCACGTGCCGCAGTGCGCCTGTGTAGAATTTTTCTGTCTTGCGGGTCAGCTGCGGACATGGTTTGATTGAGCCTGCCTTATTATTGGCGCTTTATGTGATGATCTGGTTGCCATTATAACTGTATTTACAGTCATGTGGAGGAGTTTTATACCTCTTCCTCTGTGAGAGTCCTGTGCGAAAAACCAAGGGACTTCAAAAGTATCATTAAGTCCAACGACAGTTGGCAACGGATATCCACAGCCTGGCCAGTTGCCGGTTGTAGGAACGCCAGATGATGGCAATGTAAAAAAGGCCGGCCCATGTCACTTATAACTTTGCCATGATAGCGTGTGTCGCCGATGATCGGCGAGCCGATAGCTGCCAGTTGATGACGTATCTGATGACGCCGGCCGGTGACCAACTGCAGTTCGAGCAGAGTGTATCGGTCGGTATTGGCGACAGGCCGGAATCTGGTTAAGGCCTTTTTTGTGCTTCCTTTGGCTGGAACAGAGCTGTCCAGTTCCCCTGGACGAGTAATGCAACCCTCGATCAGCGCCAGGTAATGTTTGGTCATCTGTCCGGCCATGATCATCTGGCCCAATTGGCTGATCGACGCGCGTCCCTTGCCAAACAGAACAGCACCTGAGGTACCGATATCCAGCCTGTGAATTGGCGCGACCTGAAAAGTTTCTCCACGCAGACGTAAAAAATCCTGGATGCGTTGCAGCAGATTGTCATCCTGGCCCAGCGCATGATGGATGGCAAGCCCTGCTGGTTTGTTGATCACCATACAGTACATGTCTTCGTAGAGAATCTGACCGGGTTGAAGGTGTGATAGTGCCAGGCACTCCTGCCAGCGCTGAGACGTTTTGACAGCGATGGTCTCACCTGCACGGAAACAACGGTCTGCTTCTGCAGGTTGTTTGTTGACAGTTACCCGTTGCTTTTTACAGAGCTGCCGGAGGAAAGCATCTGGCGCAGCCGGTACCCTCAAAGCAAGGGCCTCAAGCAGCGGGAGATCCTCTTCGCGGAGATTGATTTTCCATTCCGTTGCAATCATGCTCATAACATAACCGTTACAGCTTGTCAGGGCAACTGTCACATGGGTTAAAACCTCGGGGTTTGATGCAGTAAATCTCCTTTACAGCATTGTCAGAGCTTGCTAACATCACCGGCTACTTCTTGTCCATCCGTAAACTCTGGATGGAAGCTGCTTTTGCAGAGGACCGGAGCGGATCTTCCGCTGTATCGACGCCTATCCCCATGAAAATAAAACGTATTGAAATTACTGGCTTTAAGTCGTTTGTCGAATGCACCGTCCTGGGTTTCGACGATGGTATTACCTCGATCGTTGGCCCGAACGGCTGTGGCAAGAGCAACGTCGTCGATGCGATTCGCTGGGTAATGGGTGAGCAGAATGCGCGTTACCTGCGCGGCAAATTAATGGAAGACGTAATTTTCGGCGGCAGTGAAAGCCGCAAGCCCCTCGGCATGGCCGAGGTGACTCTGACTATGGACAACACCTCCGGCCTGGCACCTTCTGCCTTCCGAGACTATGCAGAAATTCAGATCACCAGACGACTCTACCGCAATGGTGAGAGTGACTACCTGCTGAATAAAACGCCCTGTCGCCTGCTGGATATCACGGAACTGTTTATGGATACCGGTGTTGGTACGCGAGCCTATTCAATCATTGAACAGGGCAAGATCGGCATGATCATTAATTCCAAACCCGAGGACCGACGCAGCCTGATTGAAGAAGCTGCCGGTGTCACCAAATTCAAGGCGCGCAAGAAAACCGCTTTGCGAAAAATCGATGCAACTCGCCAGAATCTGGTGCGTCTCGGTGACATTGTCAGCGAAGTGCGGCGGCAAATGAACAGCCTGAAGAGGCAGGCACAGCGTGCTGAGCGTTTCAAGGGCTTTCGCGAAGATCTTCGCGAACTGGAGCTGCAATTCGGTTTACGTCAATACTTGGCACTGAATGAAAAAGCTAAACAGGTCGCCAGCTCTGCTGAAGAACAGACAGGGCAGGTAGATAGTGTCACTCGACAGCTTGAACAGGCAGATCTCGAACTGGAGCAAGCCCGCCTGACTCACGCCGAGCGTGATAAAGAAGCGACTCAGGGACAGACCGGAGTTTTTCACCTTGCCAGTGAAATCCAACGGATTGAAAGCCGTCTGGAGTTTGGCACCAAAGAGTTTGAGTCCCTCGATCATCAGCAACAGAGGATAGCGACTGAGTTGGCTGAGATTGACAGCCGCTTGTCAGCTGCCGACCAGGAAGAATCCACCTTACGTCATGCCCAGGAGGAGCAGACCAGGACGCTTGCTGAAGAAGGCACGCGCCTGACTGAAAGTGAAGAGGTACTGCTGGATTTGACCGAGCAGGAAGATACCCTTGGCCGCCAGTTGGAGCAGGCTCGTCAGGAACTTTATCATCTGCTTGCTGAGTTGACCCGCATGAACAGCCAGCAGGAAGAGGCAAAACGCCGGCTCGCAGTTCTTTCGGAGCTGACCGAACGTAACCGCCATGAGGCGTTCTCGGTAAACGGACAACTTGAGCACCTGCAGAACAAGCACAGCAACTTGTCCAGTACCCAGGAAGCGATTGAAGATGTTCGCGTTGAGCTTGTCCATAGGCGTCAAGCGTTGCAGGAACGCCAGACCGGTCTCAAAGAGCAGATAGAACAAGTCGAGCATGAACTGCTGCAGCGTCGCGAAGAGCTTAATCGTCAGCGATCACGACTCGAATCACTTCAGCAGCTTGAGCACAATCTCGAGGGCTATACCCGCGGGGTTAAGTCGTTGCTTTCAGATGCGAGACACAAGGTGTGTATGCAGGGACTGGTTGCCGACATCCTCGAGGTGCCTGCTCGTTATGAAGCAGCCATCGAAGCCGCTCTCGGCGAGAGGGTACAGGCTTTGTTGCCAGACAACCTTGAAACGGTGCAGAACGCTCTGCTTTATCTGCAGGACAATGAAGGCCGTTGCACATTCCTGTTGCCGGAATCTCCGGCAGCTGAAGCACCGAAGCTGCCGGGAGGTAGGCCTCTCGTGGAGCTTCTGCAGGGCCGTGCCGGTTTTCAAGGTGCCGTAGCGCGCCTTCTCTCCGGGATTTACCTGGTTGATGATTTGACAGGATATTATGGACAAAAACTGCCCTTCGGCACCACATTGGTCACCGAGGACGGCAATATGCTGACATATCGGGGCGAGGTCACCGGCGGCGGTCGTCAGGCACTCGACCAGGGTTTGCTGCATAAGAAGCGGGAGATGAAAGACCTGCAGAAGCAGGTCAAGAGCCTGGATTGTGAAGTCGCCACACTGAATCAACGGCGCGAAGTTCTGCGTGAAGAGTCCCGGTCAGCGGAAGCTGCTCTGCGCCAGACTGAGCACGACCTGCATCAGCAGGAAATCCGCATGGTTGACAACCGCAAGGATCTTGACGGCTTGCAGCAGGAAGATGCCCGCCTTCAGGACCGTATCGAGGTTCTCAGCCTGGAAGAAGAACAGCTGCACGAAGAGCATGAGTCCCTGCGGCAGACCTTGCAGGCCTCATCAGGTACACGTGTGACTGGCGAAGGCGAAAAGCGTGAGCTGGAAATGCTGGTGGCGCGATTACAGGAGGAGCTGCAGGGCCTGCGTGAGCAGACAAATGAGGCACGTCAGGGCGTTACAAGCCTGAAAGTCGGCCTGGCGAGTCTGCGCGAACGCGAAGAAAACAGCCGCAATGCTCTGAAACGTTTGCTGGGTTTGCGCGAAGACTTGCGCCAGCGACAGGTGACGCTTAACCGGGAAACTTTGGATGCTTCCGGCAAACAGGTGATATTGCGCAGTGAAGCTGAAGAGCTGAAAGTGAGAATGGAGCTCCTTTACCATAAGCGCATCGACCTGGAGAAGGTCCTCGTTGGTCTGCGGGAGCGATTTGAAGAGAGTCGTCAGGACATCGAGCGGCGTGAAGCTGAAATCAAACAATTCCGTACCCGTGCCCAGCAATTGCGGGATGAATTGTCTTCCAGGCAGATGCAGAGCCGTGAGTTGCAACTGGAGATAGAACATATGCGACAAGCGTTCCTCGAGCGCTATCGTATCGATTTGTCCGAACCTGAGGTTGCCGAAAAGCTTGATGAAGCCTTTGATGAAGTCTCGGCTGCAGAGCGTCGCGATTATCTGCAGAATCGCATTGACGATATTGGCGAAGTCAACCTGATGGCGATCGACGAGTATCAGGAGCTCGAGGAACGCTATACGTTCCTGACGGTGCAGCAGGAGGATTTGTATAAGTCTCTGGAGGGGCTGCAGTCGGCAATTGCCAAGATCAACCGCACGACCCGAAAGCGCTTCCGGGAAACCTTTGACCTGGTCAACGCCAGATTCCGGGAGCTCTTCCCGCTATTGTTTAACGGTGGCCAGGCCGAGCTGATCCTGACTGATGAAAACGACCTTCTCGAGACCGGCATCGAGGTCGTTGCCCAGCCCCCTGGCAAGAAGCTGCAGAACGTGACGTTACTTTCCGGTGGGGAAAAAGCCTTGACAGCGGTCGCCATGATCTTCTCTATCTTTCAGATCAAGCCATCGCCTTTCTGTCTGCTCGACGAGGTCGATGCACCGCTGGATGACGCCAATATCGGGCGTTTCAACGATATTGTTACGACCATGGCGAAAACTTCACAATTTATCATCATCACCCACAATAAACGGACGATGGAAATTGCCGACAACCTTTACGGCATCACCATGGAGGAGCCCGGTGTTTCCAAGCTCGTCTCGGTGTGCATGAAAGAGGTCGCCTGAGCCGTGCCTTTCAAGTCTCTGCTGAATTCCCTGATAGAGCGTGTCCCCGGTGCCCAGGGAGCAATCGTTGCTGATTGGGAAGGCGAAGCTGTCGAACATGTCGGTGTCATGAACGACTATGATCTTAAAGTGATTGGTGCACACAAGGGCGTTCTCCTCCAAAGTATGCGTGAAGTGGCTGAGCGTCTCGGTAAAGATGAACTCAAGGAAATTATCATTACCACGAAACAGACACAAACGCTGGTACTGCCTGTTACCAAAGATTACTATCTGGTATTGACTCTTGATCGCTCGGATATGTTGGGCCGGGCCTTGCTGGAAGCCCGCCGTTGCATCAAGAGACTGTACCAGGAGATTGTCTGATCTCTGTTCCACAACGTTAACCTTCGCACAGTCTGTTGAGTGTTAATCTGCAAACTGTTGTCTGTTTCAGGATGGATTATGGATTTTGAACGCTGGCTGACAAAACTTGCTGATTTTCTTGTTAAGGCGGGAGTCCCTGTTGAGCATGGACCGATGGCGGCCCTGGGGCTGGTTTTCCTCTCCCTGACGCTGTTGTCTCTGATCGTAGTCGTGCTGCTGCTGAGAAGAAAGTCCCGCCCTGGCGAAGCCCGGGATGACGTGTCTGCAGAATCACTTGTTGAAGAGCCCGAGACGACCGATGAGGTTGCAACAGAAGAAGTGACCTCTCCGGGCGAGGTGGAAGAAATCTTCGTTGAAGAGCCGCCGCCGACGTTGACAGCAATGCCCGAGGTTGAGGAACCGCCGCCGACGTTGACAGCGATGCCCGAGGTTGAGGAACCGGTCAG
>JBPPMD010000050.1:0-6932 GCA_051305875.1 Desulfuromonadales bacterium
TCCCGCCCATCTCGCGTTTGGTGGTAAAGAAGGGGTCCATCAGGTGCGACAGGTGCTCAGGATCGATTCCGGTTCCGGTATCACGCACTGTCAGAACGACATCATTGATCGAAGGATCAAAAGCTGTGGTCAGCGTGATCTCTCCGCTGTCATCAATGAGCGCCTGACTGGCGTTAAGCAGCAGGTTCACCACAACCTGCTCGATGCGCTGGAAATTGCCCCGCACCATCGGCAGGTCGTCTGCCAGGCATGCACTGAACTGGCCTGTCGCCTTGCGCAGGGTCGGTTCAACAAGCCGCACGGCGGATTCCGCAACTTTGCTGAGATCGATTCTGACAAAAAAATCGGCATCCTCCTGGCGGGAGAAGTTCTTTAAATCATCGACAATTCGCTTGATGCGGCCGGCACTGGCGAGGGTTTCATTCAACAGTTCCGGGATTTCTGCACGCATGCGCGAGTAGCTAAGCCAACCCAGGCGAAAGTCTCCGTGGCGTTGATAATGCGCCTCGAGCAACGGCATGGTGTCGGCGAAGGCCTTCTGCAGCAGCGGTACATTAAGCATGATAACACCGTTGGGGTTGTTGATTTCGTGGGCCACCCCGGAGACCAGAATTCCCAGCGAGGACATTTTGTCGGCCTGGATCAACTGGCGCTGGCGCACTTCCAGCTCTTCCATGGCGAGCTTGCGTTCGGCGACTTCCGTCTGCAGGTCGCGAGTCCTTTCGGCAACCTGTTTCTGCAAGGTGCGGGACCAGACAACCGTGGCCCCCAGAATCAGCAGGAGTGGAACGGCCACGGCCGCCAGGTAGGCCCCGACACGCCTCAGAGAAGGCTTCTCCGGCTCGAGCACGCCCAGCCAACGGGCATGAATCTGCTGGTATTCTCCAGTCTGTTTGAGAATCGTCAGCCCTTCGTTGAAGCGGGCCAAAAGGCTGCTCTTACCCTTACGTACCGCGTAACCGTAATTTTGTGAGACCAAAGGTTTCGGCACCGGCTCTATGTTGCTGAGATTGAACTGGCGGCTGAGGTAAAGACCGGGAAGCTTGGCCACCAGGGCGCAATCATGCTTGCCCGAGGCGAGCAGGCGTAGCGACTCAGCTAATGAATTACTCAAGATCAGCCGGGCGCCGTCCTGCCGCTGCGACATGAAATCGTGCATAACGCTGCCGCGCATGACGATTACCTCGCGGTTTGCCAGAGCGTCTACCCTGGTCAACTGCGAAGTCTTTTTCCGGTTCCAGATTGACTGGTGCACCACTGCATGCGGGCTGGAGAAATCAACCTCGGCGCGTCTCTCTTCAGTAAACGCCATCCCCTGCAGGATATCGATGCGCCCCTCCGCCAGGTCACGGCGCATATCCCCCCAGGCTCCGAGGTGAATCTCCACCTCCATCCCCATAACCCGGGCAATGGCCTGAGTCAATTCGACGTTGAATCCGGCTGGATTGCCATCCTTATCAAGGTATTCATAAGGAGGATAGAAGCTGTCGCCGCCAACCTGCACGATTTCAGATTCAAGGTTGCGAAAGAAGTGATCTTCGGCGGCGGAAGCATTAACAGGAGTGAGGATGAAGACTGTTATCCACAGCAGTAAAAAAGAGCACAGTCGGACAACGAAACCCGTCAATAGAGGTTTCTTCAACAGCAGGGTGGAACGGCAGGAAGCGCCTTGCCCGGATGCTGATCGTGCAAACCCTTTTTGCACCTTAGAACCC
Organism: Desulfuromonadales bacterium; assembly: GCA_051305875.1. GTDB lineage: Bacteria > Desulfobacterota > Desulfuromonadia > Desulfuromonadales > BM103 > M0040. The sequence goes on from JBPPMD010000050.1 coordinate 1,716, forward strand.
GTTCAGCCGCCGTAAGAAGGCCTTGAGCAGACCATAATTGCGCCGGTTGAATTTAAACACCAGGCGAGGCAGATCGATGAGGTCGGGCTGATCCTGCTCTTCCGGAAGTGCGTCGGTCAACTCCAGATGGCTGCCGGGTGCCAGAATTTCGCTGAACTCCTCTTCAAGGGTTGCCAGGTTTTCCGGGCTTAACAGCTTGTTAAGGCGGATAACAAACGTTGATCCCACCCATCGACTGGAGTGATAGATACGATAGAAATCGTTGATGATCTGCGCCGCCTCATGGGGGTCGCGGGTGATGGTGAAGAGGCTGAAATCTTCTCCCGAGATCAAGCCTTTTTTGAGCATGACCTCTTTCATGAAACCAAACCATGGCTCCCAGTAGCTGCCATCGTCATCGTCGATCAAAACCAGCGGAATCGGCGGATTTTTGCCGGTCTGCATCATGGTCAGGGTTTCCATTGCCTCGTCCAGGGTGCCGAAACCGCCAGGAAAGAGTGCAACAGCGTCAGCTTCCTTTAGAAATGCCACTTTCCGGGTAAAAAAGTATTGGTAGGTAATGGAATGTCCACTGTTTGCCATCACCGGGTTGGTCCCCTGCTCAAAAGGCAGGCGGATGTTGACGGCAAAGGAATTCTCGGCACCGGCGCCCTCGTTGCCTGCCTGCATGATACCGGGACCGCCACCTGTGATCACCATGTAACCAAGCCGCACCAGTTGCCGGGAAAAGGTTACGCATTTCTGGTAAATCGCCTCGTTTGCACCGATGCGGGCCGAACCAAAGATCGTTACCTTCTTGCGTTCACGGTAAGGGCTGAACATTTTGCTGGTGTAGCGCATCTCCTTCATGGTCGCCCGCAGCATCTTGAGGTCAGCGAGATAATTGTTTTCCTGGCCGGTCTTCAAGGCGCTGATGACCATCTCACGGATTATTTCCGGATAATGCACTTCGGCCAGCGACAGAATTTCATTGATCAGGTCATCAAGGGGACCATTGGTTTTCTTGAAACTGATATACATAACAGAATCCTTCACAGAGGTTTAGCGGTCATACTAGCATGTCTTTATCCGATGAGCGCAGCAATTGACCGCTGCCAACCCGCTTTAGCCCAATCAATAGTCCACGCAGGCTGGCAACGGGATAACGATCAGCAACAAGCTGGTATTCGTTGCGCAGTTGATGATCCAGAATACGCAGCCGTTCACGGTCGACAGAGTCCAGTCGATCGTCCAGGGTCTCGCAGAAAAAGGTAATGCAGTTGTAAGGACGCCTGGTAACCGGCAAGCGGCAACCCAGGTCACCGAGGTAGGGGCAGGTGCTGCTGAAATCCGGGGCAGGGGGCTCTTCCCCCTCAAGCAGGTAAGCAAGCAGATTGGTCAGAGTGATGTGATGCCGACCACAACCGCAGCAGGCACCATCACATCCCGCACATGATTCAGCCCCGCCGGCCTTGCTGAACAGTTCGTCAAAAGCAAGTTGGGTTTCTGCAATAATCGCAAGCCGCATCTTGAGCCACTCCAGCTCAACCTTGCTGAGGGTGGCAATCTCGCGATTAATTCTGCGCAGAAGCTCCGGCCAGTCGGCCTGATCTATTTCAAATTGCTCGGTCATAGGCGAAAAAAGCAGCGGCACCGGGCGATCTGCCAGGTGCCGAATGTGGTCGGAGACAACCGTAAGCCGGGTTCTGTTCCCCGCAGCAGTTACCTGTTGCGGGGCGACGATCATTCCTCTAGGACCGCCGTTGCCGACGGCCTCAAGCAGCCTGACCCGGGAGTTTCGGACGGGCCGTCCTCAGACACTCCCCTATTTGGCCTTGCTCCGGATGGGGTTTACCGAGCTGCCGATGTCACCACCGGCACTGGTGAGCTCTTACCTCACCCTTTCACCCTTACTTCTCCTGCGCCACCGCAAGCGGTGGCTGCAGTGGACTGGCCTTTCACATGGATCGGCTCGTTCGCCGAAGCTTTAGCGAAGGAGAAGCGGTCTTCTCTCTGTGGCACTTTCCCTGGGGTCGCCCCCGGTCCCCGTTAAGGACCATCCTGCCCTGTGGAGCCCGGACTTTCCTCCCCCCACCTTCGCACAAGGCTCTGGCGGGCGGCGATCGCCTGGTTGTCTCCAACCACGTAAGATCAGCAGATTGTCAATCTATTCGTCCGGTGTTGTCACGAAAAGCAAACGGTTGCAGTGCGGACAGGTCTGGATCTCAGTGACGACAAAGAGGCTATTGAATGTCTGCGGCGGCAGATGCATATGACAACCGAGACAGGCTCCACCGCGTGCCTCGACGATAGCCACACCGCCGCGCCGCGACATCAGAAGCCCGTAACGCTTGCGGAGACCCTTCGGCAAACCTTCCAGCAGTGCTTCGCGCTGACGGTCCATCTCTGCAAGCTGCTTGTTCACGGCAACCAGGGACGCGTCGATCTCGGCACAGCGGCTATCAGCTTCTTCAGTGATTGATGCCAACTCGGCATCCTTCTCAGCCTTGTCGGCCGAGAGAGAGGCCAGTATCTCATCCTTGGCGTCAATCTTCGCCTGAAGTTCCTTGGTCAGCTTATTAGCAGTATCGACCTCCTTGAGCACCGCAACGTATTCTTTCTGCGTTTTGATTTGGGGGAGTCGACTTTCCGAGCGCTCAACATTCTCCAGTTCCAGAGCCATGCCACTGCTCAGTTCGGCTTTTTCAGCTTCAAGAACGCTGATTTCACCAGCCAGGCTGTCAACCATCTGCTGCAGACGATCGATTCCTGTTTTGAGGACCTGCTTCTCATTGAGTCCGGCCTGACGGTCGTTCTCGACGATCTTCTTTTCCGTATCCAACTCCTGCAAATCTCGCAGTAACTGCAACTGCTTCTGCACGATAAGGGCCTCCCTTGTTAACAATCTCTTTGTATCGACTACCTGGGCAGCCGAGCTTGCTTTAGTATAACCGGAACGGATCCTGTTCTCCGGCATAGGCTTCGAAAACAACCTCCCAACGACGTTGGCGTGCAGCCTCACGTAATGAGTCTGTCACCTGTTCAATCATCAGCTTCTCCGTGGCAAAATGCCCGGCATCAATCAAGGCAATGCCAAGTTCTTCCGCCTGGCGGGCTTCATGATACTTGACATCACCGGTGACCAGTACATCGGCACCCTGGCGATGGGCGGTTTGCAGCAGACCTGCACCGCTGCCGCCGCAAAGGGCAATTTTGCGAACCGGGCGACTCCCGGCTCCGGTCAGGCGAACATGACCACATCCGAGGGCAGTCTTGACCCTGGCGGCAAAGACATCCAGGGTCGTCGCCTGTTCAAGCCTGCCGATACGCCCCAACCCGGCACCCGGCACCTGGTTCTGTAACGGCACAAGATCGTAAGCGACCTCTTCGTAGGGATGGGCTTTCTGCATTTTTTCCAGAACGCGTGCCAGCTTGCGCTTGGGGACAATCGTCTCAAAACGAATTTCGTCAACCTGTTCTGACTGCCCAACCTCACCGATAAAAGGGTTTGTCCCCTGACCGGGGCGGAAAGTACCTTCACCGCAACTGCGGAAGGAACATTCATCGTAAGCGCCAATCTGTCCGGCGCCTGCCGAGAAGATCGCTTTGGCAACACTTTGTTCGTGCCCTGCGGGAATGAACACGATCAGTTTGAGATATTCACCGGTAACTGGCTGCAGGGGAGTACTTTGTTTCACTCCCAGTTTCGCCGCCAACCAGCTGTTAAGACCATCAACAGCACAATCCAGATTAGTATGGGCACTGATTATTGCCACCCCGTCACGCACTGCCATCCAGAGGGCCTGACCAACTGCATCCTCGGGAGTTAAACGTTTGAGCGGACGAAACAGCAACGGATGATGCGTTACCAGCGCCTGAGCACCAGCATCGCGCGCGGCCTGAACTGCAGAGAGGCCTGGGTCGAGTGCCACCATGACACGCTCAAGAGGCGCTCCCGGGTCGCCTACCTGCAATCCGACATTGTCCCAGTCTGCAGCCAACTCGGGGGCATAAAGCTTATGAATCAAGCCGAGCAGATCCTGTATGCGTTGTCCTTGTCTTGCCATCATTCCTGTCTGTTTTATCAGCGCCCTGATGTAAAAAGAGTGCAACCTGGATTTCGGCTGCACTCTCTTTATTTTTGAATATTTATGTTGACCTGTACATTTTATTCATGGCTTTCAGGCGGGTGGTGGGCCCACCAGGGTTCGAACCTGGGACCGACCGGTTATGAGCCGGTGGCTCTTCCAACTGAGCTATGGGCCCGCATAAGTTCATGGCAAAAGTGTATGTTGCACAACCATCGCTGTCAATCACTTTCCAGTGTCAGGCCTCTTTCCAGAACATAATCACGGCAAGCATGTCCCCGGACGAAAACTGCGGTCGTGCCATCCGGAGTTTCCGGATGGACACTAGTTAATTGTTGCTGTTGGTCTCCATAAAGCTCTTCAGCCGCTTGGCACGACTCGGGTGACGCAGCTTGCGCAGCGCCTTGGCCTCGATCTGACGAATCCGTTCCCGGGTGACGGCGAAATCCTGACCGACCTCTTCAAGAGTGTGGTCCGACTTCTCGCCGATACCGAATCGCATGCGCAGAACCCGCTCTTCGCGAGGCGTCAGCGTTGCCAGAACTTTGGCTGTCTGGTCGGAGAGATTGCCCTTGATGACTGCCTCGAGTGGCGAGACGGCACCTTTGTCTTCGATGAAATCACCCAGCGAGGAGTCTTCCTCCTCACCGATTGGAGTTTCGAGACTGATCGGTTCCTTGGCAATCTTCAAAACCCGACGGACTTTCTCAAGGGGCAGTTCCATGCGCTCGGCGATCTCTTCCGGAACCGGTTCCCGGCCAATTTCCTGAACCAGCTGCCGGCTGGTGCGAATCAGCTTGTTGATCGTTTCGATCATGTGAACCGGGATACGGATGGTGCGTGCCTGATCGGCAATTGCGCGGGTAATCGCTTGACGGATCCACCATGTCGCGTAGGTCGAGAACTTATAACCACGCTGATATTCAAATTTATCAACGGCCTTCATGAGGCCGATATTACCTTCCTGGATCAGATCGAGAAATTGCAGGCCACGATTAGTGTATTTTTTGGCGATCGAAACCACCAGACGCAGGTTGGCTTCGACCAGTTCGGTTTTGGCCTGTTTGGCTCGCCATTCTCCCTTATTGACTTCCTTAAGAGATTCGAGCAGCTCTTCAGGAGCAAAGCCGGACTCTTCTTCAACCTTGGT
>JBPPMD010000058.1:0-2921 GCA_051305875.1 Desulfuromonadales bacterium
TGTTGGAACGCATCAAGATCGAAGCAAACAAACGCGACATGCCCTATCAATCTCTGATCAAAGCCTGGCTTGCTGATGATGTTGAGGCCAGACGCCATTCGTGAAAATCAGTGGCTGAATGAACCAACAGTTCTGAATTCGACTTTCTATTTCCCGCAACAATCCAATTAAAATCTTTTTTGCTGCTACTTACCGTGATAAGTTAAATTTTTTTGAGAAATCTGGTTCCGAAGATGCCTGCCCGAAATTTATAGAGTTATAAGATATTATGGGTCTCGAAGCGATCATAACCATAATTGTCGTTTTATTGATGCTTCTTGCGCTGGTTTTAGAACTCTATGCTCCCGATGTTATCGTCTTTTCGGCTCTCGGGTTCCTGATCCTGTTCGGCATCGTCACACCAAAGGAGGCACTTGTCGGTTTCTCTAACGAGGGAATGCTGACAGTTGCGATTCTTTTTGTTGTGGCCTATGCGGCCCAGTCTTCAGGAATTCTGGAGGTCTTCGCCAATCGGGTGATGGGACGTAGTGGAGGAGGTCGTCGTTCGCTGCTGCGTCTGATGTTGCCAGTCTGGGGTCTGTCCGCCTTTTTAAACAACACCCCTATCGTTTCGATGTTTACCCCGACCATCCGCGACTGGGCTCTGCGTCATAAACTCGCCCCCTCCAAATTCCTGATTCCTCTTTCCTACGCATCTATCTTCGGAGGAACCTGCACGCTCATTGGCACGTCTACCAACCTTGTGGTTCACGGTATGCTGCAGGAGCAACTCGGTCTCGGCTTCAGTATGTTCGAATTGGCCTGGGTTGGTATCCCCTGTGCTTTTGGCGGAATGATCTTTATTCTGGCCTTCGGAAATAAACTTCTTCCCGACCGACGTGATTTATCAGCTGACTTTGGCGAGAAGGGGCGTGAGTACGTTCTGGAAATGATGCTCTCCAAAGAAAGTAATCTGATTGGCAAAAGTGTCGAAGAAGCAGGATTGAGAAACCTTGACCATGTATTCCTGGTACAGATTCTCCGTAACGGCAACGTGGTTGCTCCTGTCAGGCCGACCGACCGGCTGGAGGAGGGTGACCGCCTTTTTTTTGCCGGCCTGGTGGAAGGGATTGTCCAGGTGGGAAGATTCTCTGGTTTGACCCCCTGCCATGAAGGGAAATTCTGTTCAGCAGTGCAAAAGAGCGGCAAGGGCAGGGTGGTCGAGGCTGTAGTATCCCGTTCTTCCCCCATGCTTGATAAAACCCTGAAAGAGGGAAACTTTCGGTCCCGCTATGATGCCGCTGTGCTGGCTGTCCATCGTCATGGTGAGAAAATGAATACCAGCTTGGGGCAGCTCAAGTTGCGACCTGGTGATACACTTCTTCTTCTCACAGGAGAGGACTTTACCAAGCGTTGGAGTACCTCACGGGATTTTTATATGGTCAGCCGATCGACGGTTGTTCCCGAGATCAATCGGCGCAAAACCTATATCACCTTAGTCACCTTGCTGGGAATGATCCTGCTTGCCGCTTCAGGGGTTATGGACATTTTCGCTGCAGCTGTGCTTGCCTCCGTCATATTGATGATTACCAGAACCGTGACGGCTGTGGAGGCGCGTCGCTCTCTGGAAATCAATGTGCTGGTCGTCATCGCGTGCGCTTTTGGTATCAGTAAGGCACTTGACAAGACCGGAGTAGCCAGCGAGGTTGCAAAGCTGCTCATCACGGCCGCTCATGGGCTGGGTCCTGTGGGTCTATTGGCCGCCATTTATCTGGTCACTTCGCTGATGACCGAATTGATTACCAATAATGCTGCTGCTGCGCTGGTTTTTCCCATCGCCATGGCGAGTGCCGCTCAATCGGGCCTGAACCCGATGCCTTTCGCCGTCGCCATCGCCATCGCGGCTTCGGCCAGCTTCGCGACTCCCATCGGTTATCAGACCAATCTTATGGTGTATGGTCCGGGGGGATATCGTTTTACAGATTTTTTCAAGATTGGTATACCCATGAACCTCATGTTTATGGTCGTTGCAATCATCGTGATACCGTTAGTCTGGAAGTTTTGAAGACGACAGCTTTCATGTCTAAATCCTAGAATATCAAATAATTAACCCTCAGAAACGAAATTCCCATGACCCAATTGAAAATCAACATGACCCATTTACGTCAACTTGAGGCGGAAAGTATCCATATAATCCGCGAGGTAGCGGCTGAGTTCGAAAATCCGGTGATGCTCTACTCTATCGGCAAGGATTCTTCGGTGATGCTGCGCCTGGCACTCAAGGCGTTCTATCCTGGCAAACCGCCATTCCCGCTGATGCATATCGATACAACCTGGAAGTTCCGCGAGATGATCGAGTTCCGCGATCGCATGGCAAGTGAGTATGGTTTTGAGTTGCTGGTTCATACCAACCAGGAAGGGGTCAACCAGGGGATCTCACCATTTACGCACGGTTCGGCGCTTTATACCGATGTGATGAAGACGGAAGCCCTAAAGCAGGGCCTGGACAAGTATAAATTTGATGCAGCCTTCGGCGGCGCTCGGCGCGATGAGGAGAAATCGCGGGCCAAGGAGCGCATCTTCTCGTTCCGGTCGGCAACCCATCGTTGGGACCCGAAGAATCAGCGACCGGAGCTCTGGAATCTTTATAACGCCCGGGTAAAACCAGGGGAGAGCATTCGCGCCTTCCCGATCTCCAACTGGACCGAACTTGATGTCTGGCAGTATATTTACCTGGAAAAAATTCCGATCGTTCCGCTCTACTACTCCAAGGTGCGTCCGGTGGTCGAACGCGACGGTATGCTGATCCTGAAGGACGATGACCGCATCAAGCTTTCCCCGGGTGAAAAAGTGCAGATGAAATCGGTGCGTTTCCGCACCCTCGGCTGTTACCCGCTGACGGGTGCTGTTGAGTCTGAGGCCACAACGCTGCCGGAAATTAT
>JBPPMD010000077.1:0-13779 GCA_051305875.1 Desulfuromonadales bacterium
CAGGTATAAGGAGAGTCGTTATGAGTGGAATCAGTCGACGGAGATTTCTTGCTGCCAGTGTAGCAGGATGTGCCGCCACAACCCTGGCCGGACCGAAAAAGGCCCTGGCGGCCGGATCATTTACCGGCTACTCGGATGGTATGGGTGTGTTGGTGGATTTGACCCGTTGCATCGGCTGCCGTAGTTGCGAGGCCGCATGCAACAAGGAACAGAACCTGCCTGCCCCGGATCGGCCATTTGATGACCAGACGGTCTTTGATGAAACCTTCCACGGAGGCAAGCAGAAGCGACGTCCCGATGAAAACGCCTATACGGTGGTTAATCGCTATAACCCGGAGGGCAGTGATCATCCCCTCTATCGAAAAGTGCAATGCAATCATTGCAATGAGCCGGCTTGCCTCAGCTCCTGCTTCGTCAACGCTTACACCAAGACCAAGGAAGGCGCGGTGGTCTATAATTCCAAGGTGTGTGTCGGTTGCCGGAACTGCATGATTGCCTGCCCATTCAATATTCCTGGCTACAGCTACTCCAGCGCCTTCGATCCGGTCGTCAAGAAATGTATTTTCTGCCACGAAACCAGGCTGAAAAACGGCCTGCCACCAGCCTGCGTCGATATCTGCCCGCAGGAAGCCTTGACCTTCGGCAAGCGCAGAGATCTCCTCAAAATTGGCAACCAGCGTATCCAGACCCATCCGGGCCGCTACGTCGATCATATTTATGGTGAAAAGGAATTGGGGGGAACCAGTTGGATGTACCTGTCGTCAGTGCCTTTTGAAGAAGTCGGTTTTGACCCGAATCCGGGGAATGAACCAATCATCAACAACGTCAAGGATTTCCTCGGTACCGTGCCGATGGTATTGGCGATCTGGCCGGCAATGTTTACCGGCTTCCATCTCCTGGCAAAAAAGAGGGACGCTCACGATGACCACGATCAAGACGCCGACCAGCATCACGGCGAGGAGGGAGGCGAACAATGAAAATGCTACTTGAGTGTGGGACAAAACCGGTTGATTCCCACGTTGACGAAAAGACCGAGAAGTCCTGGTCGTTCATGCGGAAAATGCTGTTTGGGTTGACTCCCGGTCAATACCTCGGGCAGGCTCTGCGTAATCCATTCAACTGGATCCTGGGCATCATCTTTGCGATTGGTCTGCCGCTGATCGCCTATCGCTTCCTGTTCGGTCTCAGCGCGGTGACCCACGGTTCCAACGACTACCCCTGGGGCTTGTTCCTTGGCTTCGGCCTGTTTGCCATGGTGCCCCTTTCTGCTTCCGGGTTCATGCTCGGAACGGCGGTCGAAATCTTCGGCCGGCATGATTTTAAACCGATTGAACGGCTGGCTTTGCTTAACGGCCTGCTCGGTTACCTTTTTGCCGTTATTTATCTGATAGTCGACCTCGGCCAGCCGTGGCGCCTGCCTTACCCGATGGTGGTCTCGTTTGGCCCGGCAGCCGTACTTTTTCTGGTTGCCTGGCATGTGGCGACCTATCTGTCGGTGCAGGTTGCCGAAGTTTCAGTGTCATTTTTCGAGTGGATCGGCTGGCTGGGTGGCAAGCGCTACATCAAAAAGATCACTATCGGCCTGACCGTGGCCGGCATTATCCTTTCAACCCTGCACCAGGGTGCTCTGGGGGCGCTCTTCAGTTACGCGCCAGGCAAGGTGCACCCGCTCTGGTACTCGGCGTCGTTCCAGTGGATTCTCTTCTTCTGTTCGGCAATTCCGGCCGGCCTTTGCATGGTGATTGTTGTCAGCACCGTGGTCAAGAAGACCATGGCCTGGCGTTGTGACGCCAACTTTCTCGACAATCTCGATCGCTGCACTCTCGGTTTGGCCAAAGGCGCCAGCATGGGCCTGATCACTTACCTGGCCATCAAGCTGATCAGTGTTGCCCATGACAACGAGTGGGGTTACCTGACAACAGGTTGGGGGGCCTGGTTCCTGCTGGAGATGGCCATTGGTGTGGTGTTGCCGATCATGCTCTTCGCTTACGCAATACGCCACAACCTTGTCGGCCTGGCCAGGTTTGGGGCCGGTGTTACCGTCTTCGGGATTATCCTGAATCGTTTGAATACGGCACTCATCACTTTCAACTGGCAGCTTTACCAGGAAATTCCACATATCTTTGAAGTGATCATTTCCGTGACCATCTTTGCGATTTACGTGGTGGTGTACCGTTTCATCCTCTACCGCCTGCCGATCATCTTCGTATGGAAAGAACAACCGCAGGAAGCTCTTGCCGCGGAAGCCGTCAAGGTGGCGCCGATACGGACAACACCGTCTCCGGCCGGTGCCATGTATCGCAAAATGGATTAAAAAATGGCCGCGGGGCTGGAGATGGTGATCAGTCCCGCGGTCACAAGCTAAAGCCAAGGAGATTCGCCATGCTCAGCAGCATTAACAGTCGTGCAATAGTCCCGGTTGCCTGCGCTGTTACCGGATTTGTCATCGCCTGCTGTGTGCTTCTGTATACCTTTGTTAAAGATGACCTCATCAAGGGCGAGATACAGCATGCGGCCGACCTGTCGGATACCATTATCAAATCAACCCGTTATGCAATGCTCCATGATGATCGGGAAAGCTTGAGCAATATTATCAACAGCATCGGTGAGCAGAATCTGGTAGAGCATGTAAGAATCTTCAATAAAAAGGGACTGATCATGTTCTCCCCCGACAGTCGGGAGGTCAGCCAGTTTATCGATAAATCAGCGGCTGGCTGTACTGAATGCCACGCCGGGCCCGAGCCGAAGCGCAGCCTTGGCACTATGGCCAAGGCCCGTCAGTTTACCAACAATGCCGGCAGCGATGTCCTGGCGATCACGGCGCCGTTCTATAATGAACCGGAATGTTTCAATGCCGCCTGCCACTTTCATGATCCCGATCAAAGCCTGCTCGGGACTCTAGATATAGGTGTCTCCCAGGATCCTCTCAAGCGGACTCTTGGCCAAATACAGAACCGCATGATCATGTTTAGTGCAATGGTGCTTGTCCTTACGGTTGGTGCAGTCTGTTCCCTTCTCTATCGCCAGGTGTTTTTACCGATCAAACAACTTGCCGACTTTACCGAAGATTCATCTGGTGATACTCTGAATGACGAATTCCCCGAAGTCAGCGGTGAAGTCGCCCGGTTGGCAAATGCCTTCCAGAAGATGACCAGGCGCGTGCGGGAGCTTGAAGGCCAGCTCCAGGAAAAAGAACGCGAAGCCATCCCGCCGGACTCGTTGCCCTGATTTTATCAGACGTGTTACTGACTCCGCTTTACCATTCTTCTGCGGGTAGGCAGAAGGAGATGACAATGAGCCAGGAGGGGCCACAATTTGATGTGCAGCAAGTGCCGGGACGCGAAGATCTCAGGCAAAAGATCGAGGCTCGCATCCGGCACCTGGAAAGGGCTTCCGGAAACGGTCTCTGGTCCATGGTCCTGTTCCTCCTGGTCAGCTTTTTTGCTTTCGATGGTTTCGCAATCCTCCCCGACCTCAGCGATGATGCCCGCAGAATGCTTGGTGCGCCACCGCCAGGAGAAATGATCAGTCTGGCCCTGGTGGTTTACGCATTCTCCAGCATCGTTCGCACCCTTGCCCGCATGAGCCGTAATATCAAACCTTATACGGGTTTGATGCACGCCGCTTTTTTTACGGCCTTCTATACGTTCTACCAACTGTCCGGAGTACTGCAGGATAATTTCTGGGCGGTTTTTTTTGCCGGGATCAGTGTCATGGGGCTGGATAATTATTACCTCTGGTCACACAGCAATGAAGCCGTTCGCAAAGAGCGTGCTTTGCTTGAGAGTATGCGCAGGGGAGGAGAGAACATTCAGTGAAAGAGGCGGAACCACGGGTAGGGAACAACCGGGATTCATGGCTATCTGACATTCTTTAAAATGAGAAAACAAGCTCTGCTGTACCGTTACCATCAATCATGATATTTTGTCCTTGAGCTTCATCGGCATCTTCTCGTCGATCGCTGGTCACAGCTAATTCATACAAACGGAACGCCTTTCGTGACAATTTCACAAACTCCGCTGCTGTATGGTGCCTTCGGCGCCTACTTGCTTGCAGTGTGCCTCTATCTGCTCCATCTGCTCGTGCGCCGACCCTGGGTGTGGCGCAGTGCTTTCGTTCTGGTGCTGGCCGGTTTTGTCCTGCAAAGTGTTTGCCTGGCGCAGCGCTGGGCAAGTGCCGGTTATCTGCCGGTGACTAACCTGTTTGCCACCCAATTCTTTTTCAGTTGGGCGCTGGCGGCGACCTACCTCTACTTTGAGTTGCGCTACCGGATCCATGCCGCCGGACTGTTTGTCATGTTCTGCAACCTGTTGCTGCTCGTCAGTGCGTTACCGCGCAGTGCCGACATCCCACTGCTGATCCCGGCGCTGGATACGCCGCTGTTCACCCTGCACGTTTCCCTCTCCTTCGCCGGTTATGCGTTTTTCGCCATGGCCTTCTCCATGGGAGTGCTTTATTTGCTGCAGAAGCGCCTGCAGACGGGTCTGCTGCCCGATCTGTTGCTGCTGCGCAAGCTCAACGAAGAGGCGGTTTTCCTCGGTTTCAGCCTGTTCACCCTGTGCATGATTTTCGGTAGCATCTGGGCTTACGTCGCCTGGGGCCACTATTTCTCCTGGAACATCAAAGGGGTCTGGTCGGCGCTGGTCTGGCTGTTTTATGCCGGTATGTGCCATGCTAAATTTGTCCGCCGCTGGCAGGGTACAGGCTATGCCGTGTTGTCGATTTTGGGCTTCGGCGTAGTTTTGTTCACCTATCTCGGAATCGGTCTGCTGATGAGCAGCAATCATCCCCTCAACTGACCAGGAGAGGCCAGGAAGATGAAAATCTCCATATTCGTCAATAAACTGTGGAAACTGTTCTGCTCATTGAAGCTCTCGATTGTGCTGGCTTCACTCACCACCCTGCTGGCGATTGGCGGGTCCATATTGATGCCATTCAATCCGCGGGTGTTCGGCGGCCTGGACAGCATGCCTCTCGGCACCTGGTTGAATGAGGTTGCTGCACAGGCACCGGCCATGACCTGGTGGATTCCGGCAGGCGGTATCCTGGTAGCTCTGCTCGCTCTCAATGCCCTGTGCTGCTTTATCGACTGGCTTTGCCACTGTCGTGCTCGCTGGCGAAAGAGCGGGGAGTACCTGATCCACCTCGGCTTCGTTCTGATCGTGGCCGCTTTTCTGTGGGGTAGTCAAGCGGGATTCCGGACTGAGAATAACGGGTTGCTGATTGGGCAAAGCAAACCCCTTCCCCAGTTGGACCTGGTTCTGAAGTTGGAAGCCTTCGAACCGGTGTTCAACCGGAGCGGCCGGCCGGTCGACATGCTCAACACTCTGGCCCTGTATGAGGGGGACCGGTTGCTCAAGCGGGTCCAGGCTCGTACCAACCATCCGCTGACCTGGGAGGGGTTGGTCATCATTCCCGCCTCCTATGGCCAGACCATGAGAGGCGGCCGCTATCAGCCCTACAGTATTTTGACAATCAACTATGACCCCGGTGTCAATATGGCGTTCACCGGCAGCGTTGCCATGGGCTGCGGAGTATTGCTGACCTTGTGCTCGTTTTATCACAAACGGGCGCGCGGTGATCGCCCGGATATCATCTGAACCCGGCAGCGTCCGGCACAAGCAGGAGGCTCAAAGAATGCAGTCGATAGTTTGATGATTACTCTGAGTCAACCTGGGATTCTACCGTTGCCGAGTCCGGGGCCATCAACCTAACGCGACATCAAGAATCATCATCACCGAAAAACCAACCATGGTTGCCATGGTCACCATATCAATATTTGCATAAATCCGCTGTGATTCCGGTATCAGCTCTTCCACCACAACAAAAATCATTGCCCCGGCAGCGAAGCATAGCGCATAGGGAAGAATCGGCTGCATCAGCAAAACAAATAAGGCGCCGATCACCCCGGCAACCGGTTCAACCATACCTGAGGCCTGGCCCAACAGAAAACTTTTGCCTTGCCCCATGCCCTCTCTTCTTAACGGCATGGAAACCGCTGCGCCCTCCGGGAAGTTCTGGATGCCGATACCGATGGCAAGCGCGATTGCTCCTCCAATAGTGGCCGAAGGCAGGCCTGCTGCAACGGCCCCGAAGGCAACCCCCACGGCCAGGCCTTCCGGGATGTTGTGCAAGGTGATAGCCAGCACCAGCAGCGTACTGCGCTGCCATGAAGTTTTCACCCCCTCGCTTTGACTCATTTTCAGCCCTGGATGAAGGTGAGGGAGAAATTTGTCAGTCAAGCGCATACAAATTCCACCGCACATAAAGCCGATCACGGCTGTCAGCCAGGGGATTTGCCCCATATGTTCCGCCATCTCTATGCCTGGTGCAAGGAGTGACCAGAAGCTGGCAGCAATCATCACGCCGGCTGCAAAGCCCAGCATTGAATCCAGGTGTTTGGGGTTAATCGTCCGATTTAAAAATACCAGCGCCGCACCTGCTGCAGTTAGGCCCCAGGTGAAAAGAGTGGCAATAAAAGCCTGCGTGACAGGATGAAATTGTTGAATAAAGTCTATCATTTGCTCTACTCCAGTGCGGTAGTTTATAACTGCTGACAGGCTGATTACGGGCACAACTAAATAACAGATTGTAAATTATAACAGGCAGTTGGACTATTCCATCAGGATTGCTGAACTAAAGTCGAAACGGTAGATTTCCAATGTTTCACCTTTATCAAGCAGCTTGAGACTGATAACGGCGTCCCCGTTTTCATATTTGGCATTGATATCGTAGACGACGATGGTCAGATTGCCTGTGTCGGTCTGCACGTTTTCATGGAGCTGGGCAAACTTCGGATCCTCCATGCTTTGCAGAGCTCCCAGCCTGGAAAACCAGGCCATTGCTTGAACAAAGTTTTTCTCCGGAATGGTTGCTGAAACCTCTGGAGCCATGAGTGCCCTTGTCTTTGCGGGATCCCATTTCGAAATCTCTGGAATGATTTCCCGGAGATATGGTCCTGCAATCGCATCATATTCTGATGATTGGTGTTGATGGTAAAGTACGGAGCCGGCAATCACGACCATGACCGCCACAAACCAAATTGCCACTAAGAGGAAGAGCTTTTTCAGGGGCTGTTTTTTTATCACTTGGAGCCTTTCTTGTCATGATCATGGGGTGTGCTCTGCGAAATGAATGAGAGTGATGCGGTTATGGACAATTCCGGCGCTACTGACTGCGACAAAAACCTGGCACAGTTAAGGATAACAGTCATCCTCTACAGTGCGGCAGTTTGTTGCCCTTATTAGCGACAGCATGAAGATTATCATGCCTCAGCGCAGCTGACCAGTAGCAGTGGCCTCCTTCAAGACTCATAGTCCTGTTGAATATGAAGGTTGTGCTGAAGAACATTCCAGCGGACAGGCCGAGGAGCATTAAACGGATCATTGTGTCCTTTGCGTTAAGAAAGATCCTGAAATTGCGGTTGTTTCTCCGTTGGCAGCCCACACCATCGAAAAGTGAACAGCCATACTATGCAATAACGGGTTGCTTGTCAGCCGAATTTTATCCTTTGATTCTTGTGTCTGTTGTATGTTTTAGGAATCAATTTTTGTTAAGCCCAACAAACGGTAGAATAAAGGCAAGCAAAACATTTGAGAGGGATTATCATGCCTGTAACAACGTCTAAACCGATTAAAATTGAAAAGCTCATACCCAGGCAACCACATGGATTGACTGTAGTGATCACCGGCAATGGCAAGGGCAAAACGACCAGCGCCATGGGGATGGCATTACGGGCCAGCGGGCACGGTTTGAAAACCTGCATTATTCAGTTTATGAAGGGCGACCTCTACACGGGCGAATGGGACGGGGTGAAGATGCTCGGCGAGCTGGTGGAGTTGCATGCTACCGGTATGGGTTTCTGCGGCATCCAGGGCAACCCCTACACCCATGCAGAGCATCGCGCCAGTGCCCAGGCGGCGGTGGATCTGGCCCGGGAAAAAATCGCCAGTGGCGACTTCCAGATCGTTATCCTTGATGAAATCAACAATGCCTTGAAACTTAAGCTGGTCGATCTGGAGCAGGTGCTCGATCTGGTTAAGGGGAAACCGAGTTTGATGCACCTGGTAATGACCGGACGCGATGCTCACCCGGACGTCGTCGAATTGGCGGACACGGTCAGCGAGGTACGCGAGATCAAACACGCCTACCAGAAGGATATCGAACCGCAGCCGGGCATTGATTATTGAGAAGCCTGGTCGCTTGCTGCCAGCTGCCATTCACTGATGATTTTTTCGACGGAATTGCGATCACTGGTGCGGTAGGGACCGACAATAGCGCCGCACAGGTTGGTGGGTGTGAGCAGCTCTCTGGCTGTTTGGCGCAGGCCGGCTGCGGAGACCGTGTCAATACCGGCGAGATCGTCAGCGATGGTGCGGCTGCTTCCTGTGAGCTCCCCCCAGGTATAGCGCAGCGCCATCTCGTCGACCTGGTCGCGTGAATAGTCAAGGTCGCAGCGATAGCAGTTGAGGATATGACTGAGTTCATCATCGTCAACTTCGATACTGTGCAGCTCGGTAATGATCTCGAGGATCGCCGTGGTGGCCTTACCCAGGTTGTCGGCGGACACCGCCAGATCGATAGCCAGGGTTCCGGCGTCGGCATAGAGTGCGAGAGCTGCGTCGACGGCATAAGTCAATCCAAGTTCCTCGCGCAGGCGCAGCATCAGGCGGCTCATTCCGCCCCAGCCGAGCAGGCGGCGTAGCACGCGCAGGTTGACGGCATGCTCGCTGTCACGCCCGGGCAGCAGGAAAGCCAGTTGCAGGCTCACTTGTGAGCCGGCATCGCGTACCCAGCGCAACGGCCGGTCTACTCCGGAAAAATCTGTCCACGCCTTTGGCGCCGGTGCGCTGCCTCCCTGCCATTGTCCGAAGTGCTGTCTGGCTGCAGCCACTACCTTGTCATGGTCAACCGGGCCGGCCACGGTCAGCACCGCATTCTGCGGCGTGTAGTAGGTGGCGTGGTGCTGTTGCAGCTGGTGCAGGGTGAGACGTTCGATTGCGGGGCGGTTGCCAACGGTTGGCAGCCCCAGGGGATGATTGGGGTAAAGCAGCGAGGCGATGATATTGTCCGAATTGATCTGACGCCCTGATTCATTGAGATCGCCCATTGCTTCTTCGAGAATCACCCGGCGCTCCATCTCCATATCCTTGAAGAGCGGCCGCTGCATCATCGATGCGAACAGGGATATTCCTGCGGCGATATGGTCAGGATGGACGCGGGAATGGAAACAGGTGGTTTCGCTGTCGGTGGCGGCATTGGCCGAACCGCCGACCGCCTCGAAGGCGCGCTCCAGCGCCAGGCCGGTATGAAAGTCAGCCGTACCCTTGAAAAGCATATGCTCAAGAAAATGCGACACTCCTGCTTTGCGTGCGGTTTCGTGGCGGCTGCCGACCCCGATATAGATCATCACTTCAGCGCTGTGATGATAGGGCATCGGCACGCTGATGACGCGCAGGCCATTCTCGAGAGTATCGCAGAGGTATTCAGTCATAAGTCAGAGACTCGTTAATGGTGAAAGGTTAAAAGTAAAAAGTGAAAAGCCGCTCAAATATCTGACTTTTCACCTTTCACGTTTTACTTTTTACAAGACAGCGCTAGCGGAGCAGCTTTGCCGCTTCCTTGGCGTGATAAGTGATAATCAGGTCAGCGCCTGCCCGTTTCATACCGACCAGGGTTTCCATCATCACCCGGTCACCGTCGATCCAGCCTTTTGCGGCGGCGGCCTTGATCATTGAGTACTCCCCCGAAACATTATAGGCAACCAGAGGCAGGTTGTAGCGTTCCTTGAGGTCGCGCAGGATGTCGAGGTAGGCCAGCGCCGGTTTGACCATGAGGAAGTCGGCGCACTCCTGGATGTCGAGCTCCGCCTCGCGGAAGGCCTCAATGCGGTTGGCCGGATCCATCTGATAGCTGCGGCGATCGCCGAACTGCGGGGTCGATTCGGCTGCCTCACGAAACGGGCCGTAATAGGCGCTGGCATATTTGACAGCGTAGCTCATGACCGGAATGTGAGAGAAGTCGTTGGCGTCAAGGATTTCGCGGATCGCGGCGACGCGGCCGTCCATCATGTCAGAGGGGGCGACAATGTCGGCGCCGGCACGGGCATGGGAGAGGGCTTCGGCGGCGAGCAGCTTGAGCGTTTCATCGTTGTCGACGTCGCCGTCCTTGATCACGCCGCAGTGGCCGTGATCCGTATACTCGCACATGCAGACATCGGTGATCACCAAAAGCTTTGGTACCGCCGCCTTGATGGCGCGAATCGTCTCCTGGATGATGCCGCTCTCGGAATAAGCATCCTGACCGAAGGCGTCCTTCTCCTCGGGGATGCCGAACAGGAGGACAGCCGGGATGCCGAGCGCGTAGACCTCTTTGGCTTCGGCAACGATATGCTCGATTGACTGCTGGTAAATACCCGGCATGGAGACGATCTCTTTTTTGATGTCTTTGCCGAAGGCCGAAAACATCGGGTAGATCAGGTCATCGGTACGCAGAAAGGTCTCACGGACCATGCGGCGAATGGTGTCGTTGCGGCGCAGACGGCGGGCTCGGTATTCGGGGAAAAACATTTTTAAAGCTCCTTGAAAACGCGGCGCGAGGACCGCAGGACGCGGGATGAGAAAGCGTATAAAGTTTATCACATCCCTTGTTTGAAATAGTTTTCGATAGCTTCAACCAGGTCATCAAGTGTCGAGTCAATTGGCTCGATTACAACTTTGAAACCTAGAGCCCTGGCAGTTTTGCTGGTCAGCGGGCCGATTGAGGCGACCGGGATTTTTTGGGCCAGGGGCAACTGCTCAGCATCGAGCAGATCGACGAAATTCTGTACTGTTGACGAAGCGGTAAAGGTCAGCAGGTCGAGCCGGTCGGCCAGGGCCTGCCGCAGATTCTCTGCGGCACTAACCGGTGGTGCGCTGGCGTAGGCGACCGGAGCAATGACTTCGGCACCGGCTGCCGTCAGTTCGGCCGGGATCAGGTTGCGGGCCAGGGCGGCTTTCGGATAGAGCAGACGTTTGCCAGAAACCTGGTCTTTAAGCAGGGCGACTATGCCTTCGGCGCGGTAATCCTCAGGCATCAGGTCGGCGTTGACGCCGTGAGCGGCGAGGGCTTCGGCGCTCTTCGGTCCGACCGCAACCGTCTGCAGGCCGGCCAGAGCACGCGCATCGTATCCTTGTACTGTCAGGCGGTCAAAAAAAGCTGAGACGGCATTGACTGAAGTCAGTACCAGGTAATCGATGCCGCCGAGCTCGTTAATCGCCTGATCAAGCTCAGCAAAAGACGCTGGGGGGATGATCTCTATCGTCGGTACCACTATCGCTTCTGCACCCAGCTCTTCCAGAGCTGTCGTCAACTCTGTTGCCTGTTCGGCTGCCCGGGTAACCAGCACCCGACGTCCCGATAGCGGGCGGTTATCGAACCATCGCAACTCATCGCGAAGACTGTTGACTTCGCCGACAAAGATCACCGCCGGCGGCTTGAAATTTAGCGAACTGACTTTGCCTGCAATGGTGGTCAGATCCCCTGTCAACGTTTCCTGGCGGGGCAGGGTCGCCCAGCGTACCACGGCCACCGGTGTTTGTGGTGAACGGCCATGAGTGATCAACGTTTCGCAGATGTTCTCGAGATTGGCCATTCCCATATAGAAAACCAGGGTACCGACAGACGAGGCAAGTTTCTCCCAGTCAAGCGAGGAGATCTTCTTGTCCGGACCTTCGTGGCCAGTTATAAAGCCAAGAGTGGTGGTGTAGTCGCGATGAGTCAACGGAATGCCGGCGTATGCTGCTGCGGCGACCGCTGCGGTGACCCCCGGCACCACCTCAAAGGGGATCCTGGCTGCGGCCAGTGCCTGGGCCTCTTCGCCGCCACGCCCGAAGATAAAGGGGTCGCCACCCTTAAGGCGGATGACGCGCTTGCCCTCACAGGCTTTCTCAATCAGCAGGCGGGTAATCTCTTCCTGGGGGAAGTGATGGCAGCCGGAATGTTTACCGACATAAATTTGCTCAGCCTCTTTTGGTGCCAGATCAAGCAGAACGGGATTGGCCAGGTAGTCGTAGATGATCACTTCAGCGCGACGCAGGATTGCCTGCCCTTTGACCGTGATCAGCCCCGGGTCGCCGGGACCGGCGCCGATGAGATAGACTTTGCCTGGTTTGTTCATGCAGGTCCGCTAAACGTTGCATGTGAAGTGTGGAAAAACAATTCAGCTTCGTGTGCTTCCGTTTCGCCGTTCACGATTAGACGTCTTCTCTGCCGACGTTGAAAGTTTCGTGCTGGTAGACCTCGTTTAGAATCCTGCCAGCACCCAGAATGAGCAGGTCATCGCCGAGCGAGAATCCCATCGCTTCCGCCTGGTTGACAGGGCCGGTCACCGTCTTCTTCAGGCACTTGACACCATCACAGTCGGAGACAAAACCGGTCAGAGTCAGGGTCTCGCCTTTGACGGTGCCATGACAGGCAATCGGTACCTGGCAGCCGCCTTCGAGTCGCTTGAGGAAAGCTCGTTCAGCGCGTACCGCCCAATCGGTTTCCGGATGGTTGAAGAAGTCGATCAGTGCATTGGTCTCTTCATCGTCGGTGCGGCTTTCGATGCCGAGTGCGCCCTGGCCGATGGCAGGAATGGAGATGTCAACCGGCAGGTATTCGCCGATCTGGCTGGTGAAACCGAGGCGATGCATGCCGGCGGCTGCAAGGATTACGGCGTCGAGGTTGTCTTCAGTAAGCTTGCGGATACGGGTCTCGACGTTGCCGCGGATATCGATCATCTTCAGGTCGGGGCGCAGATGCAGCAGCTGCGCTTTGCGTCGCAGGGCGCTGGTGCCGATGCGGGCGCCCGGGGGGAGATCCCGCCAGGTGGTCACACCGGGACGCAGGATAACGATATCACGGCAGTCTTCCCGCTCGGTGATGCAACGCAATGACAGGGTTTCAGGGAAGATGGTCGGTACATCTTTCATCGAATGCACAGCGATGTCGATCTCACCGCGCAGCATCGCTTCTTCTATCTCTTTGACGAACAGGCCCTTGCCGCCAACCATTGCCAGAGGAACATCGAGGATTTTATCGCCCTGAGTCTTGATCTTGGTCAGGGTGACTTCCATGCCGGGGTAACGTGTTTCAAGTTCGGCTTTGACCCAGTTGGCCTGCCAGAGGGCCAGCTGGCTGGCGCGGGTGCCGATACGCAGTTTTTGTCTGGACATCAAAATGCTCCTTTATATGTATTAAATAAATTTTTATTTTATCTGTATGTTAGTGACTGAGTGGGTACCGTTGCCTGTTGTTTTTTTACCCGACCTCTTCCATGTCGTCCAGCGGCTTGATTTCTTTGTCATTGTCGGCCGGAGCGGGTAGATCGAAGAGGACGCGCACGGCATCGACATAGTCCTCGCCGCTGCTATCGTTCTGGGTGCGCTTGAGGATGGACGTAGGCTGGTGCAGAATTTTGTTGATAATCGCACTGGCCATGGCTTCGATACTTTTGCGTTGGCCGGCAGTGAGGTCTTTGAGGTTGCTGAAGGTCTTGTCGAGCTCCTGCTGGCGAATCTCTTCGAGCTTGCGACGCAGCGCGATGATAGTCGGCTTGACCTCAAGATTTCCCAGCCACTGGTGGAACTGGCCAATCTCCTGCTCGACGATCGCTTCTGCCTTGCCGGCCTCTTTCTGGCGCTCCTTGAGGTTGGCCTGAACCACACCCTGGAGGTCGTCGACATCGTAGAGGTAGGCGTTGTCCAATTTATTGACTTTAGGGTCGATATCCCGCGGCACGGCAATGTCGATTAAAAA
>JBPPMD010000132.1:0-8710 GCA_051305875.1 Desulfuromonadales bacterium
GCAGACTAGTACCCTGTAACCTATAGGATTTCGATAGATTGCGTAGGGATTTGCCGTGTCAGCAAGGCGCGATTTCTGGTGCCTAGCCGTAGCTAAGCAGCTGAAATCAGAACGTAGCTGACGCGGCAAAGAACAAGCAAGGTGCGAAAGATTATGGGTTACAGGGTA
Organism: Desulfuromonadales bacterium; assembly: GCA_051305875.1. Classification (GTDB taxonomy): domain Bacteria; phylum Desulfobacterota; class Desulfuromonadia; order Desulfuromonadales; family BM103; genus M0040. The sequence continues at coordinate 169 of JBPPMD010000132.1, forward strand.
CTAGATTTACTCCTTCGTAACTATTCAGCTCCCTTACTCAACTGCACAGCATGTGGGCTGCAGCTGTTGCTTGCGGGAAGTTAAGTGACAACGTTGGACGCAGGCAATGGCTGCAGACCACATGCACTCGCTTATGTGCTGAATAGTTACACTCCTTCAAGCTTTACGACGCCTGAAAAGTCAATGCCTGGCCAGAAACCGATCCAGCTGATTGGCAAAAGCCTGCCTGTCGCAGGAGCTGAAAGCTGACGGTCCGCCGGTGTCAATTCCGCAACCACGCAGTTCATCGAGCATGTCGCGCACGGCGAGACGTTCCTGGATGTTGTCTTCGGTGTAAAACTCGCCGCGAGGGTTAAGTGCATGTCCTGCTTTTTTGATTGCTGCCGCTGCCAATGGGATATCGGCAGTGACAACAAGGTCTCCGGGCTGCAGCAGTTCAACAATCTTGTCATCAGCCACGTCGAATCCGGACCCTACGATCAACGAGTTGATGTAAGGAGAAGCCGGAGAGGGCATCGGTTTGTTGGCTACCAGGGTGAGTTGTACCTTTTTCCTGTCGGCCGCCCTGAACAGGATATCCTTTATCACCCTGGGGCAGGCATCGGCATCGACCCAGATCTGCATCGCGTCACTCCTCTGCTGTATTCTGTAGAAAAATATTCTTCTATGACATCCTGCGCGGTTAATTCAATTATGGCAAATAGTTCCCTGTAATGATTGACGTAATGCTTTTTAACGAGTAAATTATTAACGTTACTTAAGACTTGTTCGCGATTACGGGTGATTTCTCTCATTCAGGTTCAACCATTGCGAAACGATCTATGCAGGACACAATGAAAAGATTGCCCTTCTCTCATAAAGTTCTAAAACCCTGGTTCACTGCCTTCCTCATCAGCATCATATATACCATTGTTGGCGGGATGTGGGTTTTTTTCTCAGAACCTGTTTTGTCGAGATGGATTGCAGATCCTGAAACTTTTGCAACCTCAAAAATTATCAGTCAGTGGTTATTTATTGTCATCTCGGCACATTTACTGTTCCTGCTGATCCGACGCCGGGAGATGGCGTTTATCAATACGGAAGAATCGTTGTTCAGGGTTAATCGCGCCTTGAGAGTATTCAGTGAATGCAAGAAGGCAACCACCTGGGACTATGATGAATATGAACTTTTGCGGAAAATATGCCGGATTCTGGTCGCACTGGGCGGTTATCGCCTGGCCTGGGTCGGGTATGCGTCTGATGATGAGGAGAAGACCGTCAAGCCGGTCGTTCACTGGGGGTACGAGGAAGGTTACCTGAATGCTTTAAAAGTGCGTTGGGACGAGTCCGCCAATGGACAGGGGCCTGCAGGCACGACAATCCGTACCGGCCAGACTGTGATCGTGCGGGACATTATGACAAATCCCAAGTTCAGGCCATGGCGCGAAATGGCCACTGCTCACGGATTCTCTTCGGCGATCTCCTTGCCGCTGCACAACGGCCGCAAGGTTTACGGAGCATTGGTGATTCTCGCTGCAGAAGCCGATTCATTTGATCCGGAAGAAGCCAGTCAACTGGAAGAGCTCACCGAAGATCTGGCGAATCGTATCAAGGTTATCCACGGCGAAGCAGCACAAAAAAAGGCCAAGGAAGAACAGTTGTTCCTTGCCAAGGTGATTCATCAGGCATCGGAAGGTGTCCTGACTTTTGATCAGGATGCCCGCGTCCAGTATCTCAACCCGGCCTGGGAACAAATCTGCGGGGTTAATGCAAAAGATATTATCAGCAAATCCCTGCATCAACTGCCTTGTGCCCAAAGCAATCATGCATTTTTCATGGCAATCAAACGCGTCATAGAAACCGGTGAAGTCAACACGGGTCTATTCCAGAATGTGCGTGATGATGGTTCCCGTTACAAGATCACAGCCAATATCTCGCCGGTCATGGCCGGGGACTCAGAAGTTGTCCGCTACGTTGCTGTTGTCCAGGATGTGACTTATGAAACTGAACTGGAAGACCAGCTGCGGACGGCACAAAAGATGGAGGCCATTGCCACCCTTGCCGGAGGGATTGCCCATGATTTCAATAACATTCTGGCAGCTATTCTTAACAATACAGAGCTGGCTCTTGACGATCTGCCAAAGGATGACAAACTGCGAGATCATCTTGAAATCGTTTACCAGGCAGGCTGCCGGGGTAAAAACCTGGTCAAACAGATTCTGACCATCAGTCGTCAGAACACCCAGGAACGCATACCTGTTCTCGTTGAAACTGTTGTTAATGAATGCCTCAATCTGCTGCGGGCATCACTGCCTTCAACCATTGAAATCCGCAAAACCATTAAACCGAACCTGGGTATGGTAGCTGCTGACCCGACCCAGCTTCATCAGGTTATCCTCAATATCTGTACCAACGCGGCTGATGCCATGGAAGAGCAGGGTGGCGGAATCCTCGAACTGAGGTTGGATGAAACCACGACCGCTTCCCGTTCCGATGAAATCCACGCCGGTTTGCATCCGGGAAGTTATCTGAAACTCTCGATCAGGGACACCGGACACGGCATGAAGCGCGAAATTCTTGACCGCATCTTTGATCCGTTTTTTACCACCAAAGCCCCAGGCAAGGGGACCGGCCTGGGGCTTTCGGTTGCGCACAGTATCATCGAGAACCACGGTGGTCTCCTCAACGTGGAGAGTGTCCCCGGAAAAGGAACCGAATTTCATCTTTTCTTGCCCAAGATTTACTGTATCGAACAACGGACCTCACTGAACGATTGCCTCATGACCGCAAACGGTCATGAGAAAATACTCTTTGTCGATGATGAACCGGCGCTGGTCTTTGCTGGAAAAAAAATGCTGGAAAAACTTGGATATGACGTTGTCGCCAGTACGGACAGCCGCACGGCCCTGCAGTTGTTCCTGGAACAGCCAGCCAGCTTTGACTTGGTGATCACCGATCAGACCATGCCGCATATGACCGGCGAGATGCTGGCCAGAGAGGTTCTTAAAGTGCGTGCTGACGTGCCGATCCTCCTCTGCACAGGCAATAGTCTGACGGATGGGTCCAGGGACTCGGTAGCGAAATCGCGGGCGATCGGCATCAAAGAATTCATGACCAAGCCTTATGAGCGCGCTGAAATGAGCCAGGTTATTCGCCGGATGCTTGATTAACCGGACCCGGGTAGATTCACAATGGCAAATGTTCTGATTATTGACGACGACGACTTGATGTGTGCCACCCTGTCGCGCCTGGTGCAGCGGTGTGGTCATGATGCCGCTAGCGCTATGACCATGCATGACGGCCAGAAACAGGCGGTAAGCCGTCTGTTTGACGTGGTCTTCCTGGATGTTCACCTGCCCGATGGCAACGGACTCGATCTTTTACCAAGGCTCGAAGCCCTCTCGTCGGCCCCTGAGGTGATCATCATTACCGGTTTCGGCGAGCCTAACGGCGCTGAACTGGCAATCAAGAGCGGGGCCTGGGACTATATTGAAAAGAGCTCTTCGGCCAAGGACATCAGCCTCGCTCTGGAACGTGCCCTGCAATATCGCCATGAGAAGCATGCGGTCCGTCACAAGAATACCGTTGCTGCACTCAAGCGGCAGAATATCATCGGCGACAGCCCTAAGCTGCAGGTCTGTCTCGATATGATCGCCCAGGCTGCCGGCAGTGACGTCAACGTCTTCATAAACGGCGAAACCGGCACAGGTAAAGAGCTGTTTGCCCGGGCCGTCCACGAGAACAGTCAGCGCGCGCGCGGAAATTTTGTTGTGGTTGACTGCACAGCGTTGCCGGAGACGCTCGTGGAGAGCCTGCTCTTCGGTCATGAAAAGGGAACCTTCACCGGTGCGGAAAAAGCCCGTGACGGCCTGGTGCGTCAGGCCCACTGTGGTACTCTCTTCCTCGATGAAGTCGGTGAACTGCCGCTCAATATGCAGAAAGCTTTCCTGCGCGTATTGCAGGAACGTCGGTTCAGGCCTCTCGGCGGCAGTCGTGAAATAGAAAGCGACTTTCGCCTGGTTGCGGCAACCAATCGCAATCTCGACCAGATGGTTAAGGCCGGTCAATTTCGCGAAGATCTACTGTTCCGACTCCGTTCTTATGTGATTGAGCTGCCGCCGTTGCGGGAGCGTACCGAGGATTTTCAGGAGCTGGCCAGATTCTATGCCGACCGCTTCTGCGACCGTTACGGGCTCCCGCCCAAAGGGTTCTCGCCAGATTTTATCAATACACTGCGCTCGTATCCGTGGCCGGGAAACGTACGTGAATTTGTTCATACAATGGAGCGAACCCTGGCCTCGGCCCGTTATGAACCGACACTTTTCCCCAAACATCTGCCGACCAGCATCCGCATTGAAGTGACCCGGGCCTCAGTAGCTCAAGATCATGATTTTGATATCAAGCTCGGCAACAGCTCCATTCACAACTTGCCGAAGCTGCATGACTACCGCGATGCAGTCTATAATGAAGCTGAAAAAAATTACCTGCATGACCTGTTGACCCTGTCAAATCAGAATATTCCCGAGGCTTGTCATCTCTCCGGTTTGTCCCAATCCCGCCTCTACGCACTGATGAAAAAGCACGAAGTCAGCCGCGACAAGTAACATGCAACGTACAGATATGTTCTGACTGTTCTTCCGCCGCGGCAGGAAAATTCCTGCATGGCAGGAATAAACCCTGCTTCACGGCAACGATCTGTATCGCTGGCTCAGAGCCAAGTTACCGATTAAACGAAGTTTAGAAGGTGTTGGCTGTATTGGCACAGCTCATGCTCTTAACAAGACTCAAGACATGAACCTTGGTGCCCGTCCGGAATTTCTGGATGTGGACACAACTGGTTTCCGGACAGACTCCAGGTGGTATAACCATGGAACACAAGCCTCCGGTTCCCGATGCATCAGGATTGAAACACGACTCAATGGTCGACGTAGTGGAAAAGGGCGGGCGTCTCTATATCAACGTGGAGCTTCCCGGCGTCAGCGCTGGCGAGATCGATGTCAGGATTTCTGAAGGTTTGCTCTATCTCTGTACTGAACGTGAGTCGATTGATGCTGTCATCTCCCATAACGCCGCAGATCCCCGGTTTGGCGACATCATCGGCGGCAGCAAAAAACTCTCAGACTGCCTGAGATCGATGCTGGAGGCAGCGACGACTGATGCCAACGTATTACTTTGTGGTGAAACCGGCACTGGCAAAGAATTGTTCGCCCGAGCCGTCCATAAAAACAGCTGCAGATCGCAAGGTAATTTCGTTGCTGTCGACTGTACGGTACTGCCTGAATCTATTGTCGGCAGCCTCCTCTTCGGCCATGAAAAAGGTTCCTTTACCGGTGCGGACAAAACCTGCGAAGGTTTGATCCGTCAGGCGCACCGCGGGACGCTGTTTCTTGATGAAGTCGGCGAATTGTCGCCGACCCTGCAGAAGGCTTTCCTGCGGGTGCTGCAGGAGCATCGTTTCAGACCGATCGGCAACCACGCCGAAGTTGAAAGCGACTTCCGCCTGGTTGCCGCAACTAATCGTGATTTGCTGCAAAGTGCCGCGCACGGCCAGTTCCGCCGTGACCTGCTGTACCGCTTGCAGGCCTGCCTCATTGAATTGCCGCCTTTACGCAGTCGTACCGATGACATTAAGCCGCTGGCCATTTACCACTTAGACCGCTTGTGTCAAAGCCACGGTTTCTGCTCCAAGCAGCTGACCCCGGAATTTATCCAGACCCTTGTCCTTTATCCTTGGCCAGGCAATGTCCGTGAATTGATCAACTCCCTGGAACAGGCCCTGTTCATGGCACAGCAGGAGACCACCCTGTTTCCCAAGCACCTGCCGCAGCACATACGTATTCAGGTTGCCAAATCCGCGCTGAAATCTCATCAAACCAGCAATCGCAGCCGGCCAGCGCCTGCGGAGAGGGGCCTGCCATGTCTGCAAGATTTCCGTTCAGGAGTCTTCTGCCTGGCGGAAAAGCAGTACCTGGCAAGTCTCGTCCATCATACCGGACAGAATGTCAACCAGGCCTGTCAGCTGTCGGGCCTGTCTCGGTCGCGTCTATACTCCCTGTTGAAAAAACACAGGATTTCACTTCACTGATCACTCCTTCCCGGCAATATACCATTCCTGCTCTAGCGTAATCTTCCTGTCAGGCAGGACACTTTCCTGTGCGACAGGAATCCCACCTGACCTTCAGCACAGAAGACTGTAATGCAACTATCTGAATTTAAACATAAATAAACTATTTTTCAGGCAGCCTTACCTTGGTATGGCGGTTGCTCAATTAGTAAAGCAACTCAAGTCACTCAAAACAAGGAGGCTGCCATGAAACCGAGATTACTCAGCACATTGATCATTGTTGTTGTTGCAACCGGAACGGCCATCATTCCACTTGCCGGCGGGGCTTCGGTCGGCACCGAACCGCTTCGCAACGTTTTCTTTGCCTTCGTTTCCGCGATCATTGCGATACAGCTGTTACCGGCCGTCATATTGCTGGGCTATTTGATCAAATCCGTATTTTTCGGCAATGAGAAAAAGCAGGAAAGCTGAGGTTGCCATGAATATCCCGGGCACATTCACCTCCACTCAGAAGAACGGTGCGACCATGCTGGAGCCTGCAATCATTATCGCTGCCAACAACCAGCGCAGGCGCACCCGGATGGCCAGGGCCCTGGTCGAAAAAGGCTGCCCTGTCGAAACCACCGGATCAGCAGCCAGTCTAATGGAGAGTCTGCTGCATGGCGGTTTGTCGGTTATTGTCCTCGGAGACGGACTGGAAGAAGGCCTGTCGGTGACTGCGCTGATCCCGTTGCTGAAAATCTGTAGCCCACATTCGACAATTATTCTTGCCACAGACGATGTGTCGCCCACAGAAGAACGCACAGTGCGTCAACAGGGCATTTTTTATCGCATAAATCGACCGGTTTGCTCCACCAGTTGGGACGAGCTGCAACTGGCTGTCGAATGCGCCTGCAACAAGATCTTGCTCGAGTCTACACCCGCTTATACACACAGCAATCAGTCAAGGGTTTGAATAACCTTGAAAAGGAGAACGACGATGAAAAGCACAATGACAATCTTGATGGTTCTGGTAACCCAGCTTGGACTGGCCTCGAATCTGATGGCCGCAACCGCTACCAGAGAGGATGGCAGCATGTTCCTGGTATGGATGTTCCTCGGCATGTGCGCCCTGATCGTGATCATTCAGCTCATGCCGGCCATGTTCCTGCTGTTCGGCTTGCTGAAGTCGCTTTTTACCGGCAACAAGAGTCCCGTCAAAGTGAACGCAAGCAACAAGGAATAGACAACCTGTCCACGAATGCCAGGAAAGGGAGGTCATCATGAAAATCGGACTGAAACTGCTGATTCTATGGGCAGCAAGCATCACCATGTTCCTCTGTGCCGGTCTCACCACCTGGCTGGGCATGGATGTGATGGACGGTGTCAGCGGCCTGACGATCCGCTTCTTCCTCGGCTACTGCGCAATCATTGTCGTGTCCCAGGTCTTTTCGGCATTCGCAACTGTCTGCCAACTGTACCGTGACATTACAGAAAAGCAGCCGGAATCCATCAGGGTTTTATTTCGCTGATGCCTACTGAATAGCAATTAAGGAGAGCGACAAGATCATGAGAAAACTAAATAAAATCAAACAAATAGGGCTGTTGATGTCACTTCTGGCCTTGTCGCCGTTCATGGTCGCCGCCATGGAGAGCAGCGAGTGTATGGATTGCCACGGCGATACAGACATGGTCGGCGAGGAGCTGACTATTGTGCCACTGACCTTTGACAATACAGCTCATGCTGAAGTCGGCTGCCATGCCTGTCATTCATCGATCACGGACCAACATCCGGACGACGGCCTGGCTCCGTCCAAGGCTGCCTGCAACGAGTGTCACGACGATGTCAATAATGAATACGGCAACAGTATTCACTCTGGATATGCGGCCTGCAACGATTGCCACAATCCTCACCAGGTCCGTGGCCCCACTGCGGTTTCCGGGCAGGATATGAACCTGAAATGCGCTAATTGTCATGAGCGCAACGAAATGCTGGAGACACATGGCGAGTGGCTGCCACAAGCCGACCTGCACATCAGCAACCTGCCCTGTGTGACCTGCCATTCCGCATCGGACGAATATGTCATCAGCATGTACATCATCAAACGTCAGAGCGGCACGATGTTCGGTAAATTCGACCTCGCAGCCTATGACGAATTGCACGAATTCTCCGGCGGCAAGCCGATCGAGCGGCTGGTCGATACCAACGCTGACGGTTATATCTCGTTAGCCGAGCTTCGTATGTTCAATCTCGATCCGGCGAAAAAGCAACTGCGCCTGCAGGGTATGATGACTCCGGAACGACTCAGCCACGACTTCATGACGCTGGACAACCGCTGGGACTGCTCCTTCTGCCACGCCTCTGGTCCAGGAGCGATGCAGGTGAGCTACCTGTCCCTGGCACAGCGTGACGGCGGCTTCAAAAGGATCGCTGTAGAGAAAGGCGCGGTTCTCGACGCTCTCTACGGAACGCCTGATTTCTACATGGTCGGATCAACCCGCAGCAAGGCTCTCAATTAC
>JBPPMD010000136.1:0-2480 GCA_051305875.1 Desulfuromonadales bacterium
TCCGAGCTTTTCAAGCTCTCCATCCTAGCCTTCAAGAAGGTGAAGAAGAGACAAACCGTCTCGTGCACCGTCCATCTTGCCTCGGCAGGTGGCGTACCATTAAACCGTAAGGTACCTGCTGTCTGTGGCCAGGATCTTCTTTATCCTGATAAATCCGTTATCGCATGAACGATAACGGGGTGATACTGAGGTTACTTGACCAGCGTCTGCAATGCCGGGACATCGACGTTGACTCCGGGGCCCATGGTCGCAGAGATGGTGACCTTCTTGAGATAGGTCCCCTTTGCAGTCGACGGCTTGGCCTTCATCAGGGCATCAACCAGGGTGACCAGATTGCCTTTGAGTTTTTCGACATCAAACGAAACCTTGCCCACTGGAGCGTGGACGATGCCGGCCTTTTCGACGCGGTACTCAATTTTACCGGACTTGGCTTCATCGACGGCGCGCGCGAGTTCAAAAGTCACTGTGCCGACCTTGGGGTTTGGCATCAGACCACGGGGACCGAGGAGTTTACCGATTTTACCGACAGTTCCCATCATATCCGGAGTGGCAATGGCCGTATCGAAGTCAAACCAGCCGCCCTTGATCTTTTCGACCAGATCATCACCGCCGACATGGTCAGCTCCCGCCTGCTGAGCTTCCAGGGCTTTTTCGCCCTTGGCAAAGACCAGAACCCGGATCGTCTTACCCAGGCCATTCGGCAGAACTACGGCGCCACGCACCATTTGGTCCGCCTTACGAGGATCAACGCCGAGCTTGATCGATACGTCAACGGATTCGTCAAACTTGGCAAATGACGTTTCCTTAACCAGAGCCAACGCCTCGTCAAGCTGATATGTTTTGTTACGGTCGACTTTGTCTTTAGACGATTTAAGCTGTTTTCCTGTTGCCATTGTCTATTTTCTCCGCGTTCAGCGTATAGTAATTAAGCTTCAACCTCAAGACCCATGCTGCGCGCCGTTCCTTCAATGATGCGCATGGCTCCCTCGATGTTACATGCATTCAGGTCAGGCATCTTGAGTTTAGCGATTTCTTCGACCTGAGTCTTGGTGACCTTGCCGACCTTGGTCTTGTTTGGCACGCCGGAGCCCTTGGGTATCTTGGCGGCTTTCATCAAGAGCACGGATGCCGGAGGGGTCTTGGTGATAAAAGTGAAGGAACGGTCAGCATAAACCGTGATGATTACCGGGATAACCAAACCTTCCTGGTCCTGCGTTCTGGCGTTGTAAGCCTTGCAGAACTCCATGATGTTTACACCGTGCTGACCCAGAGCCGGGCCGATCGGTGGCGATGGATTAGCCTTGCCGGCGGTGATCTGAAGCTTAATCTGTCCAACTACTTTTTTAGCCATGAAATGACTCCTTGAGAACTATATTCCGCCAGAAACTCAGCTGGTTTTTTCAACCTGGATAAATTCAAGCTCCACCGGAGTCACCCGGCCGAAAATACTGACCATGACCTTGAGCTTAGCTTTTTCAGGCTTGACGTCTTCAACAATGCCAGTGAAATTCAGGAACGGACCATCAACAACCCGCACTGTTTCACCAACCTCAAACTCGACTTTTGGTTTGGGCCGCTCCACGCCTTCTTCCATGCGCGTGGTTATTTTAGCCACTTCTTCATCAGGAATTGGTGGTGGCGTAGTCCCGCCACCGACAAAACCGGTAACCTTGGGCGTATCCTTGACGATATGCCAGGTTTCATCGTTCAACTCGACATGGATCAGGATATAGCCAGGGAAAAACTTGCGGGTGGATGTTTTACGCTCACCATTCTTCAACTCCACTACAGTTTCCGAGGGGATCAGAACTTCACCGAAGAACTCTTCAGCACCCAATGAGCGGATGCGTTCTTCAAGGTTGAGTTTGACCTTGTTCTCGTAACCCGAGTAAGTATGTACTCCGTACCATTTCTTCTCGCCCATTGGATTCACCAGCTCTCTCAGTTGAGCAAGGTCTGGATCATTGTCGACAATGCTGAGTCAACCACCCATAAAAAAACCGCCACCATCAGGACAAGCACTATGACAACCATCGTCGACCCGTAAGTTTCCTTGCGAGTTGGCCACGTGACCTTTTGCAGCTCTGCTTTGACCTGCTGAAGAAATTCGGTAACCTTGAAATTCACTATCGTAACCTATGCCGTTTGATTATCGTTAAGTTAATTGGCAGGCCAGGTAGGATTCGAACCTACAACACCCGGTTTTGGAGACCGGTGCTCTAGCCATTAGAGCTACTGGCCTGCAACCTTAAACAATTTAGCCCGTCTGTAACCAGCGTTACTTGGTCTCGCGATGAACCGTGTGCTTCCGACAGAAACGGCAATATTTTTTAAACTCCAGTTTATCAGGAGTATTTCGCTTGTTCTTGGTCGTGGTGTAATTGCGCTGCTTGCACTCGGTGCAGCCAAGGGTCACGATATCGCGCATGGATTAATCCTCGGCGTCCTTCCGCTAAGGGGAGGACGCTTGTTCATGTTAA
>JBPPMD010000158.1:0-5776 GCA_051305875.1 Desulfuromonadales bacterium
GAATGATGAGCAGAAAGAGCTGTTCATTTACTTCTTCCAGGTCAAAGGGCGAATCCTGGTCGATGAATACTCGCTGAAGCTCGCCGAGATCACTAATTCGATCTTCTACAACCGCCGGGATTCGGCTTTTATCCGCATCTCCGTTCCCTATAGGGATGGTCAGGTTGATGCCGCGGCAATCGGCGAAAATTTCCTGACCGAAATCTATCCACACATTGCAATAGCGCTGCCGTTATGAGATTGCGTGGAGAGAACTGGCAATAGATGTACGCAACCCTCCTTTCCATAGCCGCGATCCTTACGGCGCTCGCTCTGGCTTGCTGGGCCCTGGTCCAGAAAGAGGAGCGCACTCTCGCCAGCGGCCTGCTGGCCGTCGGCCTGTTGCTGATGGCCGGGATCGAAGCTGCCGACCGGATTGCTCTGAACAATCCTGACATCTGGGTGTCGTCGAAGTACGTCACCTTGTGGCTTGAATCTATGCTAGGTGCAGTCTGGCTGCTGTTCGCCCTGACTTTTGTCAGGAAGAATCCCCTGCGTACACTGTCCCCGTTCTCAATGATTCTACTCGTCGGTACGCTGGCTCTGCCGGTCGTTGTTTTAACCTCCAACGTCGCGGATTTTTATTTCTCTCCTGACTTTGCCGATGAGAAGATCCTGTTCCTTGGTCGCAACGCATACTGGTTTTACGTTGGCCTGCTGTTCTTTACGGTTGCGGTGCTTTATCATCTGGAGCGGACCCTGCTGGCATTCTCCGCCATGGAGCGTTTCCGGGTGTTGCACGAAATTCTCGGCATCGGCGTGATCCTGGTCGCCATGCTGGTCTATTACAGCCATGCGCTGCTGTATCGCACTATTGACATGAACCTGGTGCCGATCCGTTCCCTCGCCTTACTGGTCGGTGCCAGCTTATGCGGCTATTCGCGCCTCAAACGCGGCACTATGCAGGGCCTGGCAATTTCACGCGATGTTGCCTCACGCTCGATCATCGTCATGGCGGTTGGCTGCTATCTTCTGTTGCTTGGCGGGGCGGGAGAGGGCTTACGCTATTTAGGGATCCAGAACCAACGCTTGCTCTTTATTGGCTTCGCTGTGCTCTGCGGTCTGATCCTGACCTTGATGCTGCTTTCCGAAAAAAACCGCCGCAAGCTCAGGGTGTTCCTGCACAAACATTTTTACCGGCACAAGTATGATTACCGCAACGAATGGTTGATGTTTACAGCGCAGCTGTCTTCAGCGGACAACATGGCCAAGTTGCAGAATGCCATTCTGAGATTTTACTGCGAAACCTTCGGTCGCAGAGGAGCCGCCCTTTACCTGCGGGATATCGGGACGGGAGGTTTTCAGCAAAAAGCCAGTCGCAATCTTGAATTTCCCCAAACCGGCTTCCAAAATGACCACCCTCTGGCTGGTTATTTCAGCGAAACCGACTGGATCTTCAATACTACCGACTCGCATCCAGCTCATTTTGATACTATCAAGCGCCAGTTCGAGACATTCGAAGTGCAGCTCTGCGTTCCCCTCCAGTACGAGGGGAATCTCGAAGGTTTCATCCTGCTGGCTGAAGCGGCCAACCCCGGTGAAAAACTCACCTTCGAGGATTATGATCTGATGAAGCTGCTGGCCAGCCAGGCCACTTCCGTGCTGCTCAGCCTGAAACTCTCCGCACAGCTCTCAACGGCGCAGGAGATGGCGGCCATCGGCAAGGTGGCGACATTTGTTATTCACGATCTCAAGAATCACGTCTCCAATCTTACGCTCATGGTCGACAACGCCCGTGACCATATGGCCAACCCTGAATTTCAGCAGGATATGCTGGAGACTCTGGATGAGACCATCGGCAAGGTGAACACCCTGATTTCGAGACTCAAGCACATCAAGGAGAAGAAAGACCTTGATCTTGCTCCGTGCGATCTCACCGATGTGGTTCGCAGGGGGGTTAAAGCCTGCGGAACATCGCCAGGGCTGGTCCATGGTGACGTGGTCCCCGCTTGCGTGGACGCCGCAGAGGTCGAAAAGGTCGTGCACAACCTGGTTCTGAACGCCTACGAGGCCGGCTCTGCCAACGGCTCCGTGACGATCAGCGTCGGCATGGGCGACTCGGCGTTCTTCGAGGTTACCGATCGGGGATGTGGCATGTCGGAGGATTTTATTCGCAACCGGCTTTTCCAACCCTTTCAGACCACCAAGCAGAAGGGCTTCGGTATAGGTTTATACCAGTGCCGGCAGATTATCGAAGCGCACGGCGGCAGGATTGAGGTTTCCAGCAAGGTTGGCGAAGGGACCTCGTTCAAGGTCCACCTGCCGGAGGCAGATTAATGCAAAGACATAAAGCTGGAAATTGATTTTCTTTGCGCCTTGTTTCACCTCTTTGCGACTTTGCGATAAATGTTTGTTGGGTTTGATCTCTTACCCGTATTAATTTAACTTGGTTATCTACAAAACTCCAGTAGACATCTATAGGAGAGAACTCAAGTCGCAAAAAAACATCAAAAGCTTAATCGGCCGCAGATACAATCTGATCAGGGCTGATAGGTCAAAAGCCATAGACTTATGTTTAAAGGCTTTCAGTCAAAATCAAAACCTTAGGGTTTGATTCAAAGGTTTATCCGATGTTATCAGATTTGATCAGCGGCCAATGCCTTTTGCTTTTCTGCTTCTCAGTAGCCAATCTAGTCTCACTTGAGTAAAGTAGATAACCAGAAAAAGACATTTTCATAAAGGAGAAGTGAAAACGATGAGTTCACAAGAAGTAGTGACAGCGATGACCCCACAAGACGTAGTTAAGTTTTCCAAGGACAACAAATGCAAGATGGTCGATTACAAGTTCCTCGACTTTGTCGGCATCTGGCAGCATTTTGCCACACCGATCGGCGAGTTCAGTGAAGACACCTTCGAAGAGGGGATCGGTTTCGACGGTTCCTCGATCCGCGGCTGGCAGCCGATTCACAACTCGGACATGCTGATCATGCCCGACCCGAGCACGGCCAAAATCGACCCTTTTGTCAAGGTTCCGACTCTGAGTCTGATCTGCAACATCATCGATCCGATCACCAAGGAAGGCTATACCCGCGATCCGCGCTTCATCGCCCAGAAAGCCGAAGCCTACCTGAAGTCCACCGGCATTGCTGATACTGCCTACTTCGGTCCTGAGCCGGAATTCTTCATTTTCGATGATGTCCGCTATGATTCCAGCGCCAACGAATCCTTCTACTCGGTAGACTCAGTGGAAGGCACCTGGAACACCGGCCGGGAAGAGTTCCCGAACCTTGGTTACAAGCCTCGCCACAAGGAAGGTTACTTTCCCTGTGCTCCGACCGACTCCATGGTTGATCTGCGCAACGAGATGGTCGAAGTCCTGCAGAGCGTCGGCATGACCATCGAAGCCGTACACCACGAAGTCGCTACCGGTGGTCAGTGTGAGATCGACATGCGTTTCGATTCGCTGCTGAGCATGGGTGACACACTGCAGTGGTTCAAATACATCATTAAGAACGTCGCTGTTCGCAACGGCAAGACCGTTACCTTCATGCCTAAGCCGATCTTCGGAGACAACGGTTCCGGCATGCACTGCCACCAGTCGATCTGGAAAGATGGCGTCAACCTGTTTGCCGGTGACGGCTACGGCGGTCTCTCCAAGCTGGCCATGTACTACATCGGCGGCATTATGAAGCACGCCAAGGCCCTCTGCGCATTCACCAATCCGACCACCAACTCCTACAAACGTTTGGTGCCGGGCTACGAAGCGCCTGTCAACCTGGCGTATTCCAACCGCAACCGTTCTGCTTCGCTGCGTATCCCGGTGACCGACAATCCGAAATCGAAGCGCGTCGAGTATCGTACCCCCGATCCGAGCTGCAACGGCTACCTGACCTTCGCCGCCCAATTGATGGCCGGTCTCGACGGTATCGAGAACAAGATCGATCCGGGTGATCCTCTCGACAAGGATATCTACGGGCTTTCACCGGAGGAGTTGAAGGACATTCCGTGTGTTGCCGGTACTCTGAATGAGGCTCTTGACTCACTGGAAGCAGATCACGACTTCCTGCTCAAGGGTGATGTCTTCACCAAGGACCTCATCGATATGTGGATCTCCTACAAGCGTACAGCTGAAGTTGACGTTACGCGTATGCGTCCGACTCCGGTTGAATTTGCGCTTTATTTCGACTGTTAAAACAGCGACATTTTTATTTTAAATAAAAAGCCCCCGACCAACTGCAAGCCGTTTACGAAACGTGGGGAATTTATAGCAGAAAGCCCTTCCATTGCTGGTGGAAGGGCTTTTCACGTTTCTGTTTCTGCGCGCAGGGCCCTCTGTGACTCTTCTTTTTGGGAATCAAGTCAACACAAAGGTCGGCGATTAAAAACCATTGAGAAGGAAATCAATCGCATTAAATATTTCCGAGCGATGACTCTCGAGAGAGGTCACTTTTTTACATAACTCCTGAGCTGGGTATCCAGCAATTTCAGGGGTTGACATTAAAACATCTTTGCCGGATATCTTAAATCGTGGGCATAGCTTATCAATAACCTCGTTAGATGAAAATATTGACACTAATGGCACAACAGTGCGCGTAGAAAGATTCCCATGTAAATCGTGCTGAACGTCCAGAAGGAAGGGGATGGATTCTTTTGATTCCTGCTCTTCATTCTCGTACACATCAAATTGGGCCACTAGAATCTCCTCTTGCGCGCAGCGAATACGCCGTATTTCTCAATGCGAGCGTTGTAGTGCGTTATCGCCTCTTGATTTTCAGCGAGCCACTGCTCCTCCAGGTGCTTACGAACCTTTTCGGCGAGGGCTTCCTCAAAGACTTGGGAAAGGTTCAACCCCTCGCTCTTCGCTATTCGTAAAAGGTCGGAATTCGCAGTCAGGTTGACAGGCTTTTTAGGGGCCTCTGGGTTGTATGCGTTTTGTGTTTTCATGTGCCCTCCAAATGCTCATGTATGATGCGCATCATGCGCCATTATTATGAATGATACAACAATAAACCTAAAAACGGCAGTTGGATCACATAAGTCTGCACAAGCTCTTGACGCGCCAACGTAATTTGAAAAAGCTCTTATCACCAATAAGGTGACCACGAGTTTTTCAAATTCCCTATGCACATCAATTTCTTGCACATCTTTTTCGCGCCCCACTACCGATTCTAGGATAAATTCACTGTCAAGTGAACGAGTCCAGTGGTTGACTCAAGCCCGCCTTTTGCCGGGGCAGTTAATGACCGGCAGAGTCATTGCCATTGGAACCTTGGGAAATCCTCGCCAATCGTTGTCGGCGGGTGCCGCCCAATTGATGGCCGGCCTCGACGGTATTGAGAACAAGATCGATCCGGGTGATCCACTCGACAAGGATATCTACGGTCTTTCACCGGAGGTACTGAAGGACATTCCGTGTGTTGCCGGTACTCTGAGGCTCTTGATTCACTGGAAGCAGATCATGACTTCCTGCTTAAAGGTGATGTCTTCACCAAGGACCTTATCGATATGTGGATTTCCTACAAGCGCGCAGCCGAAATTGACGTGACGCGTATGCGTTGCGTCCGACACCGGTCGAGTTTGCCCTTTATTTCGACTGCTAAGTAGACAGCGTTTCTTTAATGAAACGCGAAAGCATACGGCCACAAGGCAATTGCTTAATCTGATAAAAAAAGACCTCCAACCCGTTTTGGCTGGAGGTCTTTTTTCGTGTCAGGGACTGCTTAAAGTTGACGGTTTTCGCTAAATCAAGACGAATGGCAGGGTTTACGAGCAAGCTTCGAAAATAACGCTGGTGATG
>JBPPMD010000190.1:0-9753 GCA_051305875.1 Desulfuromonadales bacterium
TCCTTTTCCGGAATTAAGATTGCACTGATTTTTGTGGGCTTGAAATTGCCTAACAATATAGTCACTCCCTTGATGATTTACAACCAGCGATCAAGGGTCAGAGACAGATATCAAGGGGATTGCTGCGAATCGCAACCGGCAAAAACAGTCTTTTCCTGACTTGGCCTTGCAATTTTCCAATTTTGTTTTATTGGTTTATTAAGTCTAATTTTACAAGGGAGGTTGCCTTATGTCCGGACAATGGGCTGAGCAATCGTCGGGCCGGGATTTTGCAGTTCTGAAGACCCTCGAATTCTTCAATGAGCTTTTTTCTACGACGTCCATCAAACCGTTTGCCATCCGCCTCTGGAATGGCGCCGAGTGGCGGCACAGCAAGGAACCTCCGCGATTCACTCTCGACCTCAAACATCCGACGGCTCTGCAGCGCTTGTTATGGAACCCGAGCGAACTTTCACTTGGAGAAGCCTACATAACTGATAAATTTGATATTCTTGGAGATCTTGAGGCCAGTTTCGAGTTGGCTGAGCACCTGATCGGCAGGCAATGGCGAATGTCGGAAAAGCTTGGTCTCGCCCGGAAATTTCTGGGCCTGCCCGGAAAACGCCAGACAGGAAGAGAGCGCGGTGCCCTCAACCTGAAGGGCCGGGCGCATTCGAAGCTGCGGGATGCCCAGGCTGTCCAGTACCACTATAATGTCTCCAACGATTTCTACGGGCTTTGGCTTGACCAGCGTATGGTTTACTCCTGTGCCTATTTTCACAGTCCGAGCGAAAGCCTCGATCAGGCCCAGTACCACAAGCTTGATTACCTCTGCCGAAAACTGCGTCTCAAACCGGGTGAAAAGCTGCTCGATATTGGCTGCGGATGGGGTGGGCTGATCATGCATGCTGCAGAGAGATACGGTGTTGAGGCACTCGGGGTCACTCTCAGCCAACCCCAGGCAGATCTGGCCAATGCGCGTATCAGGGAGGCTGGCCTGGCAGATCGTTGCCGAACCGAGATTTGTGATTATCGAGATATCCAGGACGGACAGCAGTTCGACAAGATAGTCAGCGTTGGTATGTGTGAACATGTCGGCGAAAAAAAACTACCGAGTTATTTCCAAAAGGCTTACCGTCAGCTCAAACCAGGAGGAGTCTTCCTCAATCACGGCATCACGGAATCAATCTCGAATGCACCTAAAGGCGGTCCCTCCTTCATTGACAAATACGTTTTCCCCGATGGCGAGTTGATACCGATCAGCACCTCGCTGCGTATCGCCGAAGAGACCGGTTTCGAAGTCCGCGATGTTGAAGGCTTGCGCGAGCATTACGCAATGACTCTACGTCTATGGGGCAAACGTCTGGAGGCCAATCGTGACAGGGCGATTGAGTTGACCAGTCCCGAAACCTATCGAATCTGGAGGATCTACATGGCCGGCTCAGCCTTTGGTTTCGAAACCGGTCGGCTCGGGCTCTACCAGAGTCTGATGGTCAAGTCAGGACGACAAGCCAGCAGGTTGCCGCTGACGCGCGACGACTGGTATCAACAGTATCCGGGCAGTTGCCATTAAGTCTTTGAGACAGGGCGTTTTTGGTTTCGTACTACCGTTATGGACCGATAACACAGGGGGGCCTTAGCGCCTTTGCGTTAGTTGACCATAGCCTTTTTTTGGGTTATGGATTCGTTTTTTACGAGTGCATCAAGACTGCACAGACTTGACTTCCACGAACTCCTCAAAGCCAAAGTCACCTAATTCACGACCATATCCTGATTGTTTGAAGCCGCCGAAAGGGGCCAGCAAGTTAAAAGCTCCACCGTTGACGTCAACCTGCCCCGTCCTCATTTCTTTAGCAATCTTCATGGCTCGTTCTTTATTGCCGGACCAGACCGCGCCACCCAGGCCGTACCTGCTATCATTGGCAATCCTGATTGCTTCATCCTCTGTTCGATAGGTCAGAATAGAGAGAACCGGGCCGAAGATTTCACTCTGGGCGACCGTCATCGCCGAGGTAACTTTACCGAAGATAGTGGGCTGCACAAAAAAGCCGTGAGCAAGTCCAGTCGGGGCCTCTGGCCCTCCACACAACAAATCGGCACCCTCTTCCAAACCGGTTTCAATGTACTTGCGAACGCGCGACCTCTGGATTTCACTGACGAGTGGTCCAAGCCTGGTGTCGGCCTCACGAGGATCTCCCAACTTAAATGACTTACAGATTTCAATAGACAGGCTTACGACCTCATCATAGAGACTTTCAGGAACCAGCATTCGCGTCAGGGCGTTACAGGTTTGTCCGGAATTCAGAAAACATGCGTTGATTGTGCCTTTTACGGCTTTTGCCAGATCGGCATCGTCAAGGATCACGCTTGCAGACTTGCCACCCAACTCCAGAGCGACGCGCTTTACGGATTCGGAGGACACCGCAGCGACTCTCTTGCCGGCATCGACGGAACCCGTAAAGGAGACCATATCAACCTCATCCTGCCGCACCAGCGCCTCACCAACGTCAGGCCCGTCTCCGGTCACCAGATTAAAAACGCCGGGCGGCAAACCCGCTTCATCCATGATCTCTGCCAGCAGAAATGCCGTAAGTGGCGCGACTTCGCTTGGCTTGAGAACCACGGTACAGCCCATCAGCAAGGCCGGCGCAACTTTAGCAACAATCTGGTGTAAAGGATAATTCCAGGGTGTTATGCAAGCGACGACACCGACCGGTTCCTTATAGATCGTCGAATTCTCGAGGGTCCTTTCAAAAGGATAGGACATGGCCAAAGTACAGCAACTTTCAAGATTTGCCACGGGCAGAAAAGCCTGGATCCTTTTAGAGATTTTCAAAGGCGTCCCAACCTCTGCGGTGATCAATTCAGAAATTTCGTCCTGGCGTGCCACAAGCCCCTGATGCACTTTTCCCAGTAAATGTACTCTCTTCTCGACAGGCGTGTGCGCCCACCCGGAAAACGCACGTCTTGCTGACCTGACGGCACGTTCAACATCAACAGGAGAGCCTGCAGGAATTCTGGCAATAGTTGCTTCTGTGTACGGGTTTACAACTTCAATAGTGCCGCTGCCTGCGGAAGAAACCCATTCTCCATTCATGTACAATTGATTTCTATCCATTATTGCGTCTCACCCTTCCTTTCATTTTTGCCCATGACTGCATCATAATGGTCCGAATGATTCCAGATAAACGATGGCCAGCAGAGCCGGAATTCCTGTTTCTGCATAAAAAGACAGAATGATTCGACAGGTCAATCTGGAGAATGCCATTCATAAACGGCTCGTCTTAAATGGCACCTGTCTTCAACGCATCTTTCCGAGCCATCAATCCCGGATGCCCTGGCGAAGCAACCACCGGCACAATGTTGTGCGCCAGCACAGCCCTTGAAACATTCCAGCTCTTTGCTGCGTTTTTTGGTCTTTGCTTGCAACTTTACCCAATTCTCAATCGCTCCTTTAATGGCTTCGACTAGAGATCGATTAAATAAATCGAACGCGGCGTAACCATCACGCTGGAGCAATGTACAGGGATAAAATGTTCCAGATACAGAGACATAAGGCTTCTCTATAAACCTGCAGGTATGGGTGCCTGGTTGATCGCGCCCCTTGAACCATTCAATCGCCGCAAAACGTCCGTACTGGTCATAGAGGTCTCTGAATTCCCGATCCGAGTGATAACGCTCCAGCATCTGAACGTATTGTTCCGGCAGCGGGGGAGCAACGCTCTCTGTGCACTGCGCTTTGCCATGCTGGACAAGGCTCCAGCCAACGACAGAGGCGACACCTGCTTCCGCTGCAAGCTTCAACAACACGGGGACTTCATGCAAATTATGCTGCATCTCTGTAAACCCGATGGTCGTTTTATTCCCATAGCCATGCGCAATCAATTGAGTAATGCCTGAAACAGCCTTTTTAAAGCTGCCCTGCCCCCTCACCAGATCGTGAGTTGCCGGACTGCCACCGTCGAGACTGACCTGGAAATTGAGTTTCTGTGTGCCGACCGTGAACATCGATTGCATGACTTCAGGAGTCAGCAAGGTTGCATTCGTCTGCAGGTGAATGCTCTTCAGGTTAATGCTCTGACAGAAGGACAATATCTGCAGGAAATCAGGATGCATGAGCGGTTCACCGCCGGTCAGGCAGATTTCCTCACCGCCGATATCCACAAACTCCTTGATCAGTCGCTTTATACCGGCAGCCGGTGCATTGATACTCCGGCATTCTACTCCTTCACACTCAACCCAACAGTGCTCACAACGCAGGTTGCAGTTTGTCGTGATTGCAACAGTCAGACGTTTTGGAGGAAAAAGTCCTTTTTCTTCCATTATTTCGGTTATATGCATAAGCTATTTTGAGCGCTCAAACGTTTCAGCCATACCTGTTTCTCCCTGACAGAGCCATGAGTTTTGCGAGTGCATCAGTAATGTTCAGTGAAGTGGTTGGAGCTGTCGAAGAGACGGCGGTTTTTGCTCCGGGTCTACAGGGAAACGTCTTCAAACTGCATATCCAGCAGGTTGACCGACAACATGCTGTTACGCAGCGGACGGCCCTGCCCCAACAGCAGCTTACAGGCCTCTGCAACCTGCAGACTGGCCGCCACTGCCGGTGTAAAGGATGGATTCCCAAGCTCGGCTTCAATCCCCTTGCCACCGGTCCAGTTGCCATAAAGCTTCTGCAATAATTTATCCCCGGGATAAATGGTGGCAACCTGACCGAACCAACCCGCAATAGCGCCGTGTATCAAGGGAATATTCAGCTGGCTGCAGATTTCTGCGAGATCGAGACGCGTCGGTATATTGTCTACCGCATCAATCACCAATTCTACCGAACCCAGCATCTCCCGGCCGTTCTCCTTATCGAAAGCGGCCACTATCGGATTCACCCTGACTGCCGGGTTGATTTCTGAGATTCTCTGTACTGCAGCCAGAGCCTTTGATGTACCGAGCAATTCAATTGATGAGAGCAGTTGCCGGTTCAGGTTATGCTCTTCAAAAATATCCGGATCGATGGCGACAATCTTGCCGACGCCGAGACGCGCCAGCTCCTCAAGGACATAGCCACCCAACCCTCCGCAACCGACAACCGCCACCCTGCTCTGAAACAACTGCAGCTGCTGCATGGTTGAAATCATCTGCTGATTGCGCTGATAGCGGGCTGGCAGCAGGTTGGCCTGCAGGATCACGCTTTCCACTTCGGCGACAGTCAGCTGGAATTTATCCGCGGCCTGCTGTTGCCGTTTCCAGGAAACCATGCCACCGAAAGCATCCTCTTTAATAAATGTCTGTAAGGCATCCATCTTAACCACCACCGACCAGCGGAAAGATCGCCAGTAAGTCGCCGTCTGACAGCGGCTGCTTCAGGTCGGCATGGACAGCATTGAGCAGCAGGATTCCGACCTCCCGTTCAGGGATATTCAGTTCCCGAACAATAGTGCCTATGAGGGTTCGATCAGGATACTCTCTCAACTCCTGCTTGAAGCGCCCCGTCTGAAACGAAGCAAATAGTTTGACGGTTACTTTCATTTTTCTTCTCCCGGATCTCTACTCCCAGGAGTCTGTCGGCTCATGGCTAGTCCGCTAGACTCCTGGAGACACGACGATCGTTATACTGTGCCCGGGCTCATCTCTTAAATTCGACCTTGAGAAAGAGCTCGTCGCCTGGGTCAGCACAACGGATCTGGTTAACCAAGCTGGCCGAATCGATCTGCAGGTCACCGACAAAGGCGGTGTCAACACTTTGCCAGAAACTGGCATCCATCTCGCTCAATACATTATCCAACTCGCCATTTGTCAGAAAGACACCATGGGCCAGAAACGTTTCACCAAGTTCGTTCATCACCAGATTGAATAGCTTTATTTTGATCCGACCCATAACACTTACGGACTGTTGCCGGGTCGGGCATGAGATATCACTTCGCATGGCTGCGAGGTGGCTTCCACGGCGCATCGTGGTGCCGACCAAACCCGGCATGGCTGAAGAGAGGGCCAATGTAGAGCCATCACTCACATATGCTGTCTCTAGATCGTCGATCGGCTTAAAATCCAAAAACAGCGTCGTAATTCGCTCGACAATATAAGTCTCTGCGATACCAAACTGTTCTGTCAGCAAACTTGCGACACTGCTGCCGGTCTGAACTCGCAGCCAGACCCCCTTTTGCAGCAACAAGAAGAAAGCAGACAGCTGTTCCAGGGGGAGAATCAACTTTATTGACCGTTTCTCAACCATAAAAACCAGCTCCAGACATATCAAGAGATATCGCCGGACTCTGCTGTTTCAAAAAAAAGGGGAAGACCTGAATCAGGCCTCCCCCGGCATAGTTGCGATGACTACCAGTTGTAGACCTGATCCAGCTCCTCATCGGTTACACCGAAGGTGAGGTTGTGCGGTGGCAACTTTTCATTCTTGAAGAAGCTCGGCAGACGATCATCCTCAGGACCGAATCCGGCACCCTTATTGAACTCGCGCTCCAGCGTCAGGACCTTTTGACCCAGAGCAACGACATCATCGCCGGTCATTTCGATACCGTAGAATCCACCCAGCAGATCGAGCAATGACTGGAAGGTTTCCGGTTGATCAAGAATCGGGAAGGCAATAAACAAACAAAGTCCGGTCGAATCGATTGCAGTGGTTGCAATCTGCAGGTTACGGGACAGCTCAACCTGGCCTTCCGGTTTCAATGGATCCACATCACCACCGACTTTCAGAATGTTGGTGGCGACGGCATAACCTGCCGTATGGTCAGCGCCCATGGTGCTGGTCGCATAGGTCACGCCGATCCCCTGAACGGTACGTGGATCATAGGCAGGCAGTGCCTGATTCTTGACCACTGGCACACGCGTAACACCAAAGGCCTTGCCAACCATCCCTGCCCCGCCGCCGAGAATACGTCCGAGTGCGGTGCCCTTGGCAACTTCATCACGCAGCAGACTGATTGCACCTGCGTCGTCGCCAAACTCAATCACTCCAGCGTCCATGGCAACACCAATGGCAACCCCCATCTCAATGGTATCGACGCCAACATTGTCATCCCAATAGTCGAGAGTCGCAATCGTATCCAGATCGCTGATGCCACAGTGACCACCATGAGACCATACTGTCTCGTACTCAGGCTGTTTGGTCAGATAGTTACCCTCTTTATCGTTGTAGATGCCGGAGCACTGAATGACGCAACCACGGTGGCAACCGTGAGTCGCTTTTCCACCGCGTGCGATTTCAAGTTCAGCCTGGGACTCGCCGCTGATCTTGGTCGCCCCTTCAAATTGACCTGTTTTGAAATTGCGGGTCGGATAGCCACCCGCTTCATTCAGGACGTTGGTCAGGACGTTGGTCCCGTAGGCTGGCAGACCTTCACCCGAGACCGGGTGCTTTCTGATCCCTTCGACAAAGGCGCGATTAGCCGTCTTGAATCTTTCAGCATCTTTTGGTGCACGGTTCTTACAACCGGCATCATCAAGGATGATAACCTTGATCTTCTTGGATCCCATAACCGCGCCGACACCACCGCGACCACAGTGGCGGGTCGGGCGCAGTTCCGGGTCGGTACAAGCGATGGAAGCTGAAGCCATCAAACGCTCACCAGCAGAACCGATCGACATAAAAGCAACCTTGTCGCCGTACTCTTTACGCAACTTATCGATCAATGGATAGTTGTCGAGCAGTTTATTGCTATTGTCAACACTGATTTCAACCCGGTCCTTATTGATATGAATTTTGTAGAGGTCATCCCCTTCAGGCAAACCCTCAATGACGATCGCAGCATAACCAAGACGAGCGAGCACCTGGGCCGCCTGGCCACCAGCATTCGATTCCTTGATCCCGCCAGTCAGCGGGCTTTTGCAGCCGACCGAGATGCGACCGGATATGGCAGCAGCCGTCCCGCTAAGCATCCCCGGGGCGATAACCAATTTGTTCTCAGCGCCCAGCGGATGACAATCAGGGGGGACCTCTTTACCAACGATCATCGAAGTTGTTGCTCTGCCGCCAAGAGCAGAAAACTCACCAGCTGTTTCAGTACTCTGCTGTGGCCCACCGGCAGCACCCATGTTGATTCTTAAAATCTTGTCCATTTCCATTCTCCTTTTTTACAAGTTATGTGCGTAAGTGAAGACGTTCTTTTCCATTCGGGATACATAGGCGTTTGTAACCATACCATAGACCCTGTGCTTTAAGAACGACTCCTTAACAGGTAACAGGGCCGGAAGCTTTCAACTTTCAGAGATGACTCTACAACCCCACTACCTCCAGTATCGCAGTTAGCCAAAGCATGGCATTCCACTCCTTGTCGTGGCGACACTGCTTTATGTGCAGTAAAGCTCCAGAGGCCCAACCTGCTAGACTCTAGATGCAATGCAAATGCCATATTTCATAACACCGGTTTAATTTTATAAGTCCTTAAAATATTATCTGTTTTAATAAGTAATAATACCATCAGAATGGAACCTGAACTGATCCTATGGGGAATTTTGGAACAGAAGAATCAGACTGTGGCAAACGTGCTGCAAAAAATGAGTATTTTTTCTACATCTTGGGAATTTACCCTCTGCAAACAATAAAAGGGGGAGACCACGGAGACAACTGTAAAAGCTCATACCCTGAAAATTAGCCGGCTTGCTACGCTGTCTTAGAGCTCCCCGGGTTATGACTTGAGCCAAAGTGGCAAAAGACTCTTTCCTGAGAAGTCAAGCTGCCAACCTGCCGCATTCGTCTTTAACAAGACATTCCCCTTATTAATATGCATGTTGAAAACTGATTTTTTTGTGACATCCCACGTCATCCTGACTTCAAAATATCACACTATGTTGCTTAAGTACTGTTTTCAGAAATTTTAGGTGTAGACGCTCAACAAAAGTGTCCAAAAATTACACATCGTAGCGATTCTCCACGGTTCCGGCTTAATCAATTCAGCAGCAGTCTCATCTCAGCCGCACCAGGACACACTCCAAAGAGTTTATCGGACCATGCAGGCTGATGCGACAATTTAGATATTTGAGAACAGATCTTGGCTAGTATCCATCCGGAAACTCCTGACGAAAACGGGTCCTAATCCTTAGAGATGGATTGAAAAGGCGCCAAGATAACAAAAAACAGCCGGATTTGCAGTCTGCTCAGGGATATTTCGACAAACTCATAAATAGTTTGCCGCACGTATTCCCAAAACATATTGGCACTCAGGTTGCATATGCTCAAAAGTCATATTTGGTTGTTATTGGTTATTTTTAGTAATTTTTGGTTATATTGTGGTTTTTTGTGTGTTATAAGTTTTTCCTGTTTCTAGTCAGGACAGGCCGTAGTTGCCGGGGGCAGATGGCAATTAATGCGAGCAAAAGCTTTTAAGCAATACCTTGTCTGATGCCGGACAGCGTTAGCTTAGTTGCCTTTGAACATTTACCCTGTGAAGTTATGACTCAGACAATATTGATGATGAGATCAAAACATTAGGCAAACATAAGGTTTTATTTTGCTCCGGATCGGCCGGGGCAAACAATTCATTCCAAAAAGGGATAAGGAGAAAAAGCAGATGAAGACAGGACCTGTAGTAGGGCTAACTCTATGTGGCATAATGGCTGTAGGTTTACTGGCCGCAGGAAACGTCCTGGCACGGACCCTGGAGGAGATCCTCAAGGACAAGGGAGTCATTACTGCCGAAGATTATGCCGAGGCAAACAAAGACAGTCGGGTTGTCTACACGCCAGGCAAGGGGCTGACCACGACCAGCGCCGACGGCAACTCCAGTCTTCGCCTCGGTGGCTACGCCCAGTTAATCTACCGTCTTACAG
>JBPPMD010000200.1:0-6572 GCA_051305875.1 Desulfuromonadales bacterium
AGCCAGACGTTTACCGAGGATCCGGTTGAACAGGGTTGACTTGCCCACATTGGGGCGGCCGACTATGGCAACAACAGCACTCATGTTTCATCTCTCAGTGGGGGGGCTGGGGGCTGGGTCACCAGCCTTCAGCCTTCAGCCTTCAGCCTTCAGCCTCAAGCCTCAAGCCTCAAGCCTCAAGCCTCAAGCCTCAAGCCTCAAGCCTCCAGCCTCCAGCCTCCTATCAGTTATTCACTATCCCCTGAACGCTTCTCCCCATTGAGGTTCTCGGCGGTAATCTTGATGCAGAGCGCTTCACCTGTAGCGATAACAACCCCTTCGAGGCTGCAAATTTCGCCATGTACCATGATCTTCCTTCCCTGCACAGAGATTACTCGGGTATTGACTTGCACCACGGTCTGCAGCGGCAACAATTGGCGAAAACTGACATTCAGATTGCCGACGACAATCGAGTGACCTGCTGCCCAGGCTGCCAGACCGAGGACCTCATCAAGCACTGCAGCAATACTGCCGCCATGAGCATGGCCGGGCGGACCTTCAGTGACCGGACCGAACCAGACACGTGCGACCAGATTCTTCTGCTGCTCGCGGAAATAGCTCATACGAAAGCGGTTGCCGGTCTGGTCCCCCGAGACAAAGCGCAAGGTTTCACCGACCAGTGCAGGAGCATCAAAGACCTCCCAGTCCGGCTCACCATCAAGCCTCTTGAGCGAATTATCTTTTTCTTTCATCTGAATTATCCCTTTGAAATGCAAAGGGACACTTTCCAGCCGACAAGTGCCCCCCATTTGCCTAGTACCCTATAACCCATAAACTATCGCATCTTGCTGGTTCTTTGCCGCGTCAGCGGCGTTGCGCCTTCATCTGAGTAGCTACGGCTGGGCAGCTGAAGTTGCGCCTTGCTGACCCGCCAAATTCCTGCGCAATCTTGCGAAATCCTATAGGTTACAGGGTACTAGACTTCAGTAAACTAGTTTTGAGTAAACGTGCAACGACTCAACCGTTATTAATCTCGAATTCCTTCATAAATCCGGCCAGCACTTCGACACCGATCAAAGGCATGGCGTTGTAGATCGAAGCGCGTATACCACCAACGCTGCGGTGGCCTTTGAGTGCATAGAGACCTAACACCCCGGCTTCCTTGAGAAATTTTTCTTCAAGATCTTCACTTGGCAGGTTGAAGCTGACGTTCATAGTGCCGCGGAACTCAGGCAGAATCACCCCGCGATAGTAATCGCTGGAGTCGATCAGGTCATAAAGGATCTTGGCCTTCTGCTCGTTGATCTTCTCGATGGCGGCCACCCCGCCCTGCTGCTGCAGCCAATCCAGAACCAGACCGGTGACATAGATGGCGAAGGTATTCGCCGTATTTGTCAATGAGTTGTCTGCAGCGCAAACCTTATAGTTGAGCAGGGTCGGAGTCTGCGGCGAGGCGTATTCGAGCAGGTCTTCATGGATCACTACGATGGCTGTTCCAGCCGGCCCGAGGTTCTTCTGCAACCCGGCATAAACACAGCCGAACTTGCTGTAGTCGAGTACCCGCGAGAGCATTTCAGAGGTCTGATCGACGATCAGCGGCACCTCACCGGTCTCCGGAAAAGTCTGCCAGCGCGAACCGTACAGGGTGTTATTGCCGGTCACGTGCAGGTAGGCAGCGTCCTGGTCAATCATCGACGCATCCAGGTTCGGAATGCGGTCGTAGCCGGTTTCGGCGCTGCTGGCAATGACCCGGATGTCACCAAATGGCTTGGCATCCTTGTGGGCGAGCTTGGCGAAGTTGCCACTTTCGACATAGAGGCATTTCTTGCTGGCGGAGCGCCCGGCCAGGTTGAGCGGCAGAGCGGCAAACTGCATGCGAGCACCACCGTGAACAAAGAGAATCTTGTAGTTGTCCGGCAGGTTGGTCAACTGGCGGAAACGGTCCTGGGCATCAACCAGAACCTTTTCAAACTGCTTGGCGCGATGGCTGATCTCGATGATGGAGATCCCCATTCCCTGAAAGTCGAGGAATTCGTCGCGAACCTGCTCCATCACCGGAATCGGCAGCATCGCCGGACCGGCACCAAAATTATAAACCTGCTGGGACATTTCTTTCTCCTGTCGTATTACTTGCGATGTTTACGAATCGGTTGAAAATGACTTTTAGGCCTGACATCTTATTTCAGAGACGGTTCCATTCTTTAAAGGATGCGCGCACCTTGATAACCCCGTCAATAGCTTCCAGAGCCTGAATAAGATCGTCAGACGGTTGACTCTCGATATCGATGAGGTTGTAGGCCACTTCGTCGCGGCTCTTGTTGATCATGTCGATCACGTTGATTTCCCGATCCGCCAGAACCGAAAGGACCTGGTTGAGCATTTTCGGCACATTGCGATTGGAGAAGGCAAGACGATAACCGCCAGTACGTTCCATTGCGATGGTGGGGAAATTGACAGAGTTCCTGATGTTGCCATTCTCGAGAAAATCAATCAACTGATCAGCCACCATGATGGCGCAATTTTCTTCGGCTTCTTCGGTGCTGGCGCCAAGATGCGGAATCGGTACTACCTTGTCGTTGCCTATAAGCTCCTGAACCGGGAAATCTGTCAGATACTTGCCGATCCGGCCATTCTCCAAACCAAGCAGGATCGCCTCACTATCAGCCACCTTCTCCCGTGACAGGTTGATCAGGGTTGCCCCGCGCTTGAAGCTGTCGATCAGATCTTTATTAATCAGATTGCGGGTCGCTTCCAGAACCGGCAGATGTAAGGTCACGATGTCGGACTTGGAGAGCAGCGACTGCATATTCTCCATACGTTCGATATCACGTGAAAGACGCCAGGCCGCATCAACGGACAGGGCTGGATCATAACCGAGCACTTTCATGCCAAGCATCAGACCGGTTTCTGCGACCAGGGAGCCGATCGCACCGAGACCAACGACGCCAAGGGTTTTGCCCTTGAGTTCAGTACCGCCATAGGTCTTCTTGCCATCTTCTACCAGTTTATGCAGTTCCTCGGCGTTCTTGCCCTGCCCTTCCCTGCGGACAAACTCGATTGCGCCGACGATATCACGGGTCGATATCAACATCGCCGCAACAGCCAGTTCCTTGACGGCATTGGCGTTGGCGCCGGGTGCATTAAAGACCACGATGCCGCGCTCGGTACATGTTTCGACCGGAATATTGTTGACTCCGGCGCCAGCCCGGCCAATTGCCTTGACCGACGTCTCGATATCTTCTGGCTGCAGCACATGACTACGCAGCATGACCGCATCGGGAGAACCGATCTCGCTGGCGATTTCATACTTGTCGAGGGAGAACTTTTGCAGACCCTTGACAGAAATTTTGTTATAGGTACGGACTTTATACATCAGGAACTCCTTGGTAAATACACAAAACTCAGTCGCTCTTTCAAGCGATTCGCTATCTTATGCGAATGCAGGAAAAGCCTACCGAAAGGCCGTTTTTACTACTTTTCCGGCAGGTTGTCAATGGGATCAGCGGGTAATCCTGCGCGCTTCCAGGTAGAAACGTTTTTCGTCAGCTTCGCCCATGGAAAAGGTCTTGCGCGGCAAAGCGCCATCGCGAACGATGGTACGGAAAAGATCGTGTTTGGAAATCGACGGCAGATAGAAACCGATGTTGCCTTGCAGGCCGCCCAGTCGAGTCACGGCTTCCTCACCATGAATGTAGTCAATACGTGCGCGCGGATGATTTTTCAGATATTCATCCAGGAAGTTTTGCAGGGTCGCGACTTCCAGCGTCAGCGCCGGGGCGTCAATCTTCAGCAGGCCATGGCTGCCTGCGGCAACAAAGGGCACCGCATGGGCAGCACCGGCAACCCTGGCGGCGGTGTCTGCAGCATCGTGATCATCACACCACTCAATGTGACATGGGGTGCCAACCTGGCGGTAGTATGCATCAGCCTGATTGAGCAGTTCCTCCACGTCGGCATCAAAGAGCACCCGGTGAATCGCTTCGAACTCAAGGCCCGGGTCATGAAGGTTAACCAGTTCGACCAGGGCGTAGCGGGCCGGGTGATCCATGATATCAGCGGAATCAGCGGCCTCCGACTTGAGCCGCTCCCAGATCGCCTTGGCGGTAGCGAAGCTGTGATTGCCATCACCCATGGCATAGAGCATGACTTCATCATCGTCGACGTCGTAGCGCTGCTGGAAGCGATCTTTCTCTGCCAGACGATCCAGTGCGCTGCCGACCTGATCCAGAAGGTGTTTCTGAGTGACTTTCCAGCCGCGCAGATGTCCGCTGCCCTGCATCAGCTCAAAGTCATAAACCTGCTCAAGTTCGGCGGCAAACAGTGGCTCAATAACCGTCTTTTCCGGATCATCAATCAGCACCATGATATGCGGCAACTCAACAGCCGCATTTTCCCTGACGCGAATGCGCGGCGGCAGCCGGTCAACAATCGTACCTTCAGTAGCCCGTATCAGGGTTTTGGAACCGGGACGATAGTCATATGCCTCAAGATCGAGGGCAACGACCAGCCCCTTGCGGGACGGCACATGGCTGGTCTGGCGATCAAGCAGGACGAAGCCCGGTTGCTGGGCAACCAGAACACCATCAGCCACGTATTGATCCATGCAAGCGTTGATATCGTCGATGCGCTTGTCAATATCATCGCCTTCCAGGTAAACCTCAGGAAAGATCAGACGCAGCGTTGAAGGATGATCGGCAACCAGACGATCAACAGCCTGCCAGTATTCGGGCTCGGAGGTATATTGATCACAGGCAATCACCGCCCAGCGACTCAGGTCGATGCCTGCTTTGGGCAACAGAATTGTCGGTATTCCCAGGGCCAGCTTCTCGAGATTCATGTCAACTCATCCTCTATCTGCTTATTTTGCGATTCACTTGACAATCCGCAGGTGCGAACCTGCGCCACCATTATCCGGTCCCTCGGGTCGACTAAAGGAACCAGGACCTGGATCCTTTTCATCCTTAAACATATCCATATTAGGCAAGCTGTTAGTCGCAACCATCTGCCGTATCCCGGCAGCCACAGCCAGGCACTGCTTGGTACAGACTTTACGCACCGGGCACATGCTGCAGTCAGCATCACCCCCCGCCATACGCAAAGCATGAATCACAAGGTCAACACTTTCAATCTGGTTCAATGGGATCAGGAACATGGGGACTCCAAAAACAAATGTATTTATGTAACTATTCAGCACATAAGCGAGTGCCTGTGGTCTGTAGCCATTGCCTGCGTCCAACGTTGTCACTTAACTTCCCGCAAGCAACAGCTACAGCCCACATGCTGTGCTGTTGAGTAAGGGAACTGAATAGTTACGTATTTATCAAAGCTTCTTACCGACCACCTTTGCATATTCCGCCAGTTTCAACATCATTATCTGGAATTCCGCCGGGCGCAACGACTGCGGACCATCACTCGCTGCAGTTTCCGGGCTTGGATGCACCTCAACGATCAGGCCATCGCAACCGGCAGCCACCGATGCATAGCACATGCTCGGTACCAGCGAAGCATGGCCGGTCGCATGAGAGGGATCGATGATGATCGGCAGGTGGGTCTGCTCGCGCAGAACCGGGATTGCCGAAATATCAAGGGTGTTGCGGGTTGCTGTCTCAAAAGTGCGAATGCCGCGTTCACAGAGGATAACCCGGCGGTTGCCTTCTGAAAGGATATACTCGGCGCTCATCAGAAGTTCCTGGATGGTCGTCGCCATACCACGTTTGAGGAGCACCGGTTTGTCGATTTGCCCGAGCATCTTGAGCAGGGCAAAGTTCTGAATATTGCGCGCTCCCACCTGCATGATGTCTGCATACCTGGCAACCAGTTCGACATCACGGGGATTGACGACTTCAGTGACGATCGGCAGGCCGGTTGCCTCCCGGGCCAGGGCCAGCAGCCTGAGACCGTCCTCTTCCATCCCCTGAAAAGAATAGGGGCTGGTGCGCGGCTTGAAGGCTCCCCCCCGCAGAACCGTGGCACCGGCCGCCTTGACAGCGCGCGCTGTTTCAAGAATCTGCGCCTCGCTCTCTACCGAACAGGGACCGGCCATCACTGTCAGGGTGTCACCGCCAACCGTCACCCCGGGAACGATTTCGACTGTGGTCGGCTCCGGCTTGACCTCTTTGCTTGCCAGCTTGTACGGCTTGAGAATCGGCACTACACTTTCCACGCCCGGCATCGATTCGATCGACTGCAGAATGTCTTTGCCACGCTCATCACCAACGGCCCCAACCACGTTGCGGGTCTCGCCATGGATGACGTGTGGCTGGTAACCCAGTTCCCTGATGCGTTTTTTGACTTCTGCCAGATTGTCCTTGCTGGCCCCTTTTCGCATAACGATAATCATATTCGTCTCCTCTGGGGAAAGTTCACGTTAAAAAATAAAGGCCGGCAGGACTTGCCCGGCGGCCTTCATCGTTTACTCTCCCGAAACGAAAAAACCACAGGTGCCCCGATTGAGCCCGCCCGTGGTTTCAGTAGTTCTATCGACAGTTGCTCGTCAACAGACTGCACCCCGGTCAGGCAAGCAAAAAAAGCTGCCGGACCAAAAGTAAAAATCTGCAAACAACCAACCTTGATATTTCATTACGATGCCACCC
>JBPPMD010000278.1:0-6035 GCA_051305875.1 Desulfuromonadales bacterium
CTTTGTCTTCGCCTACCTCACTGGAGACGCCAAAGAATGCGCAGACGGTACCATTGAGGCGATGCGGGCTCTCGGCCGGCAAGGCGAAGTGGATATCGTCAGAAGCCTCTCCGGGCTCTGAACAACAGGGCCGCAACGCTTTTCCCCGCTTTCCTTCAGCACGATGCCATCAATTAGTTACCATCCGGAAACTCCGGATAACACATGCACAGTTTTCGATCTGGAAACCAATTAATCACCCCTGACCCACGTCAGCGATAGCATGAGAAGCCAGCTGGACAACCTCATGTATCGGCAGACGGGTTTGAGTTTTTGCCAGAAAACCATTGGCATGGACGAAGCGAATGGCCGGGCTCGCCGCGATAGCCCGGAAGTCCACAATTCTATGATCTGCAAGCCGCAGGAGTTCCCAACCCTCACCGCGATTAGAAGGGGTAATGCTCATCACGACATCTTCGTCATTGAGGAAACGCAGGTACAGCTCCATGGACAGCTTGGGAGAATTATCGATGTCGCTGACGATGGCCTTAAGATGCTTCACCTGAATGACTTTTGCTTCTGTTTTCAGACGCTCAAGCCGCTGCATCTTGCGGTCAATCATGGTAATCATGTCGTGCCCAAAGGCTTTCATGAGCAGGTAAAGATCATCCTGGCTGCTCAATCTGGCAACTTTTGAAAAGGTTGACAGGATATAGCCATCGATCGGCGAAGAACTTGCGAAGAGCACACTTGAATCAACGCCCAGATGCTCGGCGGTCTGGTATGGCCCCCTGACATCCATCATGCTCATCTGTGGGTACCACTTGAACATCAAGATGGCGGCATCGTGATGCCCGAGATGCTGCATGAGCAAGTGGAAAGCACAAGGCAGGGAGGGATCCTGGTGGTGATCAAAATTATGCCTCTCAGGAGCGTTGTCCATCCCGACATCCACTACATAGGTGTTCAGGTCTGCGAGGTCTTCGCTGTTCGGCTCACGCCGAAAGACTTCGGCGTTACCAAGGATTGCAAGCAGAACGCTTACCGACAGGAAATCATCCTTATGCGAGCTGCCTGGATGTGTAATGATTTTATACATGCAAATATCCTCTTGAAGCTTGTGTTCACTTTATAATGTCTGTTGACGAGTCTAAGCTCATAACGCCCCGATTGCTACTACTAAGGTGCCTCCAGGGACCAGGAAACAGAAATGTGTAGATCAAGGTGAATTTTACCACCGTCAGCCTGTACTTGGCAAAAAATGTCATTCAGGTTTGTATTCTTCTGTGCGCCAGTTGCAGGATGGCACAAGCGCTGGTTTCGATCCGGAAACGAAGAATTATTCGCAAGGTCAAGGGAATAGAGGGTTTGAGCGGAGGCGTAGTACTTTACGCCGCACATGGTCGTTCAGTAGATGAAAAAGGCAAAGCGGCTTCGTTTTTGAGGGCACAGCGTTTATCCGGGTGAGGTGAGGGATAGCCTCTCTCCTCGCCGGATTACGATGCTGACCCCAGCCGATCGAGCAACTCCAGCGCCCGTGATCGCCATGAGAGCACTGCCACCTGAATGTGCATGCGTTCGGCGAGTTCAGGGAATTCGGCGCGGATCACATCGGCGGCGAAACTGGCCAGGAATCGGGACTTCAGCTCGGCCCGGGCGCGGTCCATACCGATCTCGTTGTAGGGGACCGAGGCAAAGAGCAGAAAACCGTCATCGGGGATCCGGCCAGCACGCATGTTGGCCTCGATGATGCCGGCGGCCTTGCGGATCGGATCGGCCAGGTCGGGGCTGTAGGGGCCGATGATCAGGGCAAGGTTGGGGGTATGGAGGAAATCGAAGCCGCGTCCCAGGCAGATCATCCATTCCCGGTGCTCGATATCCAGGAGACGGCAGGTGCTGCGTACCTGGGCGATCCACTTGAGGTTCCCTTGCAGCAGTGGCAGCAGATCCTGCTGCATCTGCTCGGGCATGTCGGGGCAGAGTGAATTCAGACGATGACCGAGGGAGGGTGCATCGGTCGGAACCAGTCCAGCGAGGTCGAGAACCTCGTCGCCGAAGCCGTGCACCAGCAGGGCATCCTCATCAGTCTCGAAACCGCAGAGGATCGGGTAGACAGTGCCATGGTCGGCACCGAAGATATGTTCGGCCTGCTTCTTGATGGTCCGGCAATGCTCGAGAGCTGCCTCGGTATTGTAGGCGAAGCCGGCGCATCCCCGCCTGGCGTCGCCGCGGGAGAAGTGGTAGGTGATGAAGATCAGCACCCGGCGACCGGCGGCCACCATACGGTAAACATCATCGGCCAGAACCTCACCGAGGTGCGGCCAACCCAGGTCGAACATGCCGCCCAGGTTGCGGAAAGGCTGAATGATGCCGGGGGGGGTGCCGGTGGCCACAGGGATATTGATACGACCATCCATGCATTTGAGCACCTTGATGGCCGTCGGGTGTTTGGCCAGGTAGAGCTCCCGGGCAAGGCAGGCCTCGGGACTGCGGTATTCCGCGGTGTGGCGGCGAGCCAGATCCAGCAGCCATTCGATGCGTTCAGCGATCAGCCTGTGATGGATTGACATGTTCTCCTCCCGGACAGTGGTGGCATGGTCATAGCAGTGGGACAAAAAGCATAATAGCGAATTGGGGGACGTAATACCAATTTTAATGTCAAGCTCGGACTTGAAGTCAGAAGCCAACAGCTATAGAGTCAGGAGGGTGTCTGGCTATGAGAGGGAATAAATTCTAACCCTCAGAAACAAGAAACCACAAGGATTGGCGCATTCGTAAAAACTCATAGGTGGCGGCGCCATCAAGGGATTGCACTCAATATGGGAATTTCCAGATACCCTTCACGCATCAGCCTGCCCTGCGTCGAAAAACCCTACCCGTCCATCCTGGATTATCTGGTGCAGAGGTTCCCCATGGTCGGGAGGTGCTTGTGGGAAAAACGCATTCTCGAAGGCAAGGTTCTCGATGATGTGGGAGCGACGATTAGCACTGAGACGCCATACATCCCCCAGAAGAGGCTTTTTTACTTCAGGGAGGTTGCAGACGAACCCTTGATCCCCTTGCAGGAAGAGATTCTCTTTCACAACGATGAGCTTCTCGTCGCCTGCAAACCACCATTTCTCCCCGTCACGCCATCAGGCCCCTATGTCGACGAATGTCTGCTCAATCGTCTGAGGAGAAAAACCGGCAACGACAACCTGGTCCCCCTGCACAGGATAGACCGTGAGACCTCGGGACTTGTGCTCTTTTCCGTGAACAAACAGACCCGGGGACTCTATGGCGGACTTTTTTTAGCCGGCGGCATCGAGAAAACCTACGAAGCTCTTGCAGCAGTCACTCATCGTCCGGAAACAACTGAGATAACGGTGGAAAACCGCTTGGTCAGGGGTTTGCCCTGGTTTCGCACGAAGGTGATTGCGGGGGCAGTGAACGCCCGGTCGAGGATCAGGCTGGTGGCCTGCAGGGACAACCGGGCACATTTCCTGCTGTACCCGTTCACCGGCAAAAAGCACCAGCTGAGGGTTCACATGAGCGGACTGGGTTTCAGTATATTGAACGACAGGTATTACCCGGAATTGCTTCCCAAACAAGCAGATGATTTTGCCAATCCGCTGCAGCTGATTGCCAGAAGAATCGCTTTTGTAGATCCGGTTTCCGGCGGGACCATGGAGTTTGAGTCTGAACGCCGATTGCTCATTCAGGGACCGGGGGGCGGATAGGCTGACAGCCTCCCAGAGTTTTCTGTAATGAATCACGGATCATGAGCTGCAGCCTTTGCCAGCTCTTTCCGTCCCGCAGCGGCCAGCTCTGATTCAGTTCCAGCTCGAAGCCAAGGTAGCGCTCTTCGGGAAAGCGCCGCCGCAGCAGGGCTTTCAACGCGGACTCCTGATTCACAGGCTTAATGATACCGCCAGTTCAGCATGGCGAATGACTTATGAGAAACCCCCGCCACTGAAAGAAGTGAGTGGGGCGATTCACTTTGCTTTGAAAATATCGGTGCAGTTCACTCACAGGTTTGACGCATCATCCTCAGGATGATAGCCAAGCTCTTCCTTGGCGTTTGAAATATCCCAAGGGACGTCTTTATTGTTCGACACACCGTAATAAATCCCGAACCCTATATCAGCGATTAGGCTTTTCGTCACCAATTGAATCAGGTCCTTGTGGCTCAGCCATACCTTACGGTTTCTCTCATTTCCTGTAGGATCGTCATCACTACTGACCATGCCAAGCCTGAGACAGACCGACTCCAATCCGAAGCGATCGTAATACTCTCTGGCTAATGCCTCCCCGAAGACTTTGCTTGCCCCATAGTCACTGTCCGGCCGCACCGAATCTCGGACGGTTATCAGATGGGATTCATGAGTTCTTTCAAAGTCTGGAGAGAAGCTCTCGTATCCGCCCGTCACATGATTTGAACTGGCAAAGATAATTCTCTTGGCCCCGTTGGTCCTTGCCGCCTCGTAGAGATTGCGGGTTGCAATGATGTTGTTCTTCAACACCAAGGGCCAATCGGCATCCACCCGGGGTTCTCCAGCAAGGTGAACGATATATGGAATGGGAGCAATCTGTTTTACCACCGCATGGATTTGGTCGTAGTCCGAAATGTCGGCGCAAAACAATCGCCCACCTAGACCCACGGCCCTATCCACTCCGTAGATCTCAAAGGAGTGTGCCAGGCCCGCCTCTAAAACAGTACCGATCTTGCCCTTTGATCCAGTAATGAGAAGTTTTGGCAACTTCATTTCAAACCTCAGCAGTCTGTCGGACTATACGGGCCGAAGCGAAAATTTGGATGTTTGAGAACAGATTTTAGCTCATTTGCAGGTTCATAGCAGTAGCTATGGACCAAAAAGGAGCTGAAATATGGGCCAAACAGCCGGATTTGCAGCCGGCTCATGGATAGTCCGACAGACTGCCAGACTGAAGAACCAGATGAATCGTTAAATATCTTTAGAGGTGCATCATTCGCCCTGTTCTTCTTTGCCGCGATTCAGAAAGGGCTCTTCTTAGAATGTTATAGGGGGACATAACATCTCACAACCCCTGCCAAACAATAAATGACCACTCGGAACTGATCCAGGTGGCCATCATTTTGTTGGTTAATGAGCGTCTTAAATGTCTCTATCAATAACAATGCGCTAAGCGAACATAGCAGACAGGATGCATGTGGTAAACTTAAGACTATAAATAGCATTGAACTGGTCTAACGGCTAAGGAGGTATGATGAAAGAATATCCTGGTAACTACGCTTGGCTCATGGGTGAGTTCGGGAAAGTGCTGGAGGCGCATCAGAATTTTGGTAAGGAACTTCATCAGGCAGGCCCTCTTGATGAAAAAACCGCTCAACTTATACAGCTTGCCGGAGCGGCAAGTGTTCGATCTGAAGGTGCGGTGCATTCTCATGTCAAACGGGCTCTGAAGGCTGGCGCAGAAACAGCTGAAATTTATCACAGCATAATTCTTCTGGCGAGCACAATTGGATTCCCTGCTGCTGCCGCCGCCTTATCTTGGGCCCGAGAAATCGTGGAACCTCTGAAGGGGACAGACAGCTTTTAAGGACTAGATTGGCCACCCGGTATTGGTCCATGTGGCCATAATTTTGTGGATTAAAGAACTTCTTAAATTGCTCTATCAATAAAAAGCCAGTTTTCTTCTCGGCAGTGGTGCAATTTAAGAAGCCAGTTCCGCCATTAATCCGTCCTGACAGTCGTAATAAATTAGAAAAACCCCCGATCTTCTGACCGAAGGTTTTGAGTGTCTGATTGATGGGTAGAAAAAGACACTCTATAATTATTTACGATGAGTGTTCGTTATTTCTCTTGCTGCACAGGGAAAGCAAGCAGCGTTCAATAACCCCTCAAACGAAGGACGACGATGGTGAGATTTATAAGCCGAAACATTCTTACTGGGTTGGTTACTATCCTGCCGGTATTGCTCACACTGTACCTCATCTACTGGCTGGCGGTGTCGGCAGAGTCCGTGTTGGGCAACGTGATTCGATTGATGCTTCCCGAGCACCTGTACTGGCCCGGTATGGGATTGATCACCGGTTT
>JBPPMD010000289.1:0-5689 GCA_051305875.1 Desulfuromonadales bacterium
GCCGAGTATATGGCCGTCGTCTAAAACTGATAGTCAAACGCTGGGGTCGGACCAAGCGTGCGGCCGAAGGTCGGGGGAGCGGAACGTTGTTGATATTTTGATAGTTCCGCGTTCTGAATGGATGCGGGTTGAGCCAGGCGGGTGCAGGGCGCAGCGCATGCGGTCCTGGTTTTTGCTGTAAACGCTAAATCATTTAAGAATCAAAACCTTGAACCGGCAGGTTGCGTATTCCGACGAATTCGTCCTCTCATGTCGCGTGTCCCGACAGACTCCTGCTTTTTTGCTTTTCGCTTCCGTAGTTTTTTGTGGTATTTATTGACGTCCTGGAAACTGAAAAGCTCAGGTGTGCCACAATATTTCTTCAAGAGGACAATATGCAACGTATTCTGGTTACTGGTGGAGCCGGTTTTATTGGCTCCAATTTTGTGCGTCTGGCGCTGAATCGCCTGCCCGATTGTCGACTGGTCAACCTCGACAAACTCACCTATGCCGGCAACCTGGCCAATCTGGCCGGCTGCGATAAAGACCCGCGCTACCGGTTCGTGCATGGGGATATCTGTGACAGTGAACTGCTCGCCAAGCTGTTTGCCGAAGAGCAGATCGACACGGTCGTCCACTTCGCCGCCGAATCCCATGTCGACCGCAGCATCACCGGTCCGGCCGAATTCATTCAGACCAACATCCTCGGTACCTTTGCCCTGCTCGAAACCGCTCGCAAGGCATGGGAGCCGTTACAAAAAAGCCGTGATGATAAAACCGTTACGGATTTTTCGTCACGCGTTACGGATTCTTCACCCCGCTTCCTGCACGTAAGTACCGACGAGGTCTACGGCTCCCTCGGCGACACCGGCCTGTTCACCGAAACCACGCCCTATGATCCGCGCTCTCCGTATTCAGCATCCAAGGCGTCCTCCGATCACCTGGTCAGCGCGTATCACCACACCTACGGGTTGCCGACGCTGATGACCAACTGTTCGAATAATTATGGCCCCTATCATTTCCCGGAAAAGCTGATCCCGTTGATTATCAACAATGCCTTGAACGGCAAAGAGCTGCCGGTTTACGGTGACGGCAAGAACGTGCGCGACTGGCTGTATGTAGTGGATCACTGTGCGGCGATTTTGACGGTGCTGCAAAAGGGCCGGGTAGGGGAGACCTACAATGTCGGTGGTAACAGCGAAAAGCAGAATATCGAGGTGGTGCAGACGGTTTGCGACATACTTGACGAGAAAACGACGCCTCTCGCAAGTGGCCAACCGCGCTGCTCCTTGATCAAGTTTGTGAAAGATCGCGCCGGGCATGACAGAAGGTACGCCATTGATGCCTCTAAACTAAAACAGGAACTGGG
The DNA here is from genome assembly GCA_051305875.1 of Desulfuromonadales bacterium. Classification (GTDB taxonomy): domain Bacteria; phylum Desulfobacterota; class Desulfuromonadia; order Desulfuromonadales; family BM103; genus M0040. The sequence goes on from JBPPMD010000289.1 coordinate 1,349, forward strand.
CTGGGAGCCGAGTGTTAATTTTGACGATGGAATCCGCATGACGGTTGAGTGGTATCTGGACAACCCGGAGTGGGTCGAATCGGTTCTGGACGGATCCTACCAGGAATACTATGAAAAAATGTATGGCGGCAGGTAAGGTAATCTCACGCAGAGAACACAGGAAACAGTGAAAATCAGTAAATTCCTTATCCAGAGATTGCTTGTAGGCCATATTTGGTCTATATTTAGATCAAACACAGCTAGCAGCATGTAGGACTATCCATGAGCCGGCCTCGTATAGTCCGACAGGCTGCCAGGAGGCCGTATGAAAGATATAAGCATAGCCAATGGTGTAATTCCCCTCGGAGAATTCAAAACCCATGCAGCTCGATACCTGAAAAATCTGGATGGACCGGTTGTGATTACCCAGAATGGCCGGCCTGCAGGAGTTCTTTTGTCCCCGGGTGAGTATGACCGGATTCGACAACAACAGCGTTTCCTCGAATCTATAGCTGCAGGCATGGCCGACGCTCAAGCCGGCCGGGTCATGGATGAGACTGCGCTCCAAGAGCAGCTTGATGCCGCGCGTCAACTGCGCAAGTAGCTATGAATGTCGTTTGGACAGAACATGCCCTGCAATGTCTGGTGGCAATCGAGGACTATATTGCCATGGATAATCCTGCCGGGGCTGTCGTCTTCATCGAAAGACTGATTCGTCGTACCGATATCCTTATGGAGCAACCGCAGGTTGGACGAATGGTCCCTGAAGTCCCCGGCAGTGAGTTGCGCGAACTGATTGAGGGGAACTACCGTATCGTCTATCGGCTCAACGAGTCCTCAGCAGAAATCCTGACGGTTTTCGAGGCTCATAAAAGCTTCAAGATCGACTGAACCGACGAGCGAACAAGACGTGAAGAGCGAGAGGCCCCTTATATTGGAAAAAGCACAACCCAAAATTGCTTTGCTGGGTGCGTCAGGAATGCTGGCACGCAAAGTCCGTGAGAAGGCAAGTGCTGCTGGTTATGCAGTATGCCTGTATGACCTGCCGGATTTCGACATGACCGATCGAGCGCAAGTTCTGCAGGAGTTGACCCGATTGCAGCCCGATGTGATCATCAACTGTGCGGCATACACCAATGTCGATGCTGCCGAGACGGAGCAGGACTTGGCGATGGCCGTCAATGGCACGGCGGTAGGCTATCTGGTTGAGACGGCTTTAGAAGTTGATGCGATCCTGGTTCATGTTTCGACTGACTACGTCTTCGACGGACAAAAGCAGACACCGTATGTTGAGGGTGATGCGCCGAATCCTCAATCGACCTATGGCCGCACGAAACTGGCTGGCGAACAGGCTATCCTACAGAGCGGTCTTGATAAGTACTTTATCATCAGAACCAGCTGGCTTTACGGCCCTGGCGGCAAGAACTTTGTCGAGACGATCCTGCGTTTGGCTGCGGAACGCGAAGAACTGCGCATCATCCATGACCAGGTTGGTAGTCCAACATTTACCGGCGATCTGGCTGATGCCATATTTTCTCTGCTCGAATCCGTTACCAGCCTCCAGCCCCCAGGCCCCAGCCTCTATGGTACATACCACTTTGCCAACGAGGGCAGCTGCAGCTGGTACGAATTCGCCTGTGAGATTGTCACCCTGGCGAAGAAACAAGCTTTACCGATCAGGTCACAAAGGCTTTTGCCGATCCGGACAGAAGAATATCCTTTGCCGGCACCCAGGCCGGCGTATTCGGTTTTTTCTAAAGAAAAATATCTGGTGGCAACCGGTGCGGAAATCCCCGGCTGGAAAGACAGTCTGGTCAACTACTTGAAGAGCAGGAATAATCTCTAAAACATCGCACGCAGAGTACACAGAGGAAAAAATAAAAAACGGGTTTTGGTTTTCTCTGTGTTTTCAAGTGAGTGCAGCGAACGAGTGAAAGAAAGGTTTGATGATGTCTGGTATTAAAAAAGGAATTGTTCTGGCAGGCGGGGCGGGTACGCGGCTTTACCCACTAACACTGGTGGCGAGCAAACAACTGCAGCCAATTTATGACAAACCGATGATCTACTATCCGCTCTCCACCCTCATGCGCGCTGGAGTGCAGGATATCCTGATTATTTCGACTCCCCAGGACACCCCGCGTTTTGAAGCGCTTCTGGGCGATGGCTCCCGTTTCGGGATTCGGCTGACTTATGCCGTCCAGGCGGAACCCAAAGGGATTGCCCAGGCCTTCCTGGTTGGCGCGGAATTTATCGGCGATGATGCTGTCAGTTTGATTCTCGGCGACAATATATTTTACGGCAAGATGGAGCTAAGTCGGATCTTTAGCGCCTTCAGTGGAGGAGCAAGGGTCTTTGGCTATCCAGTGACTGATCCTGAGCGTTATGGCGTCGTTGAGTTTGATCAAACCGGTAAAGCGATAGGTATCGAAGAGAAACCAGCCAAGCCAAAATCACACTATGCCGTTCCGGGACTTTACCTGTATGACAATAAGGTTGTCGAGATTACCAGGCAGATGAAGCCTTCCGCACGCGGCGAATTGGAAATCACCGACGTCAATGTTGAATATCTGCGGCGAGGCGAACTGATGGTCGAGAAGCTTGAACGTGGCATCGCCTGGCTGGATACGGGCACGCATTTGAGTCTTCTGGAGGCAAGCCATTTTATCGGCACGCTGGAACAACGTCAGGGCTTAAAGATCGCCTGTCTGGAAGAAATCGCTTATCGAAAGGGTTATTTAACCAGTGATGAAATGAAGAAGGTCATTGCAGATACCCCCAAGTCCAGTTATCGGGAGTATTTGGAGATAGTTTTAAGAGACAGGTTTTAAGCTTTTACCCTTAACCCTTAAAACTCAACACTCAACACTTAAAACCTAAAACCTAAAACCTAAAACCTAAAACCGGAATACGTTAATTGCCATGAACATTATTAAAACTGATATTCCAGATGTACTGATCATCGAACCAAAAGTATTTGGCGACGAACGGGGCTTCTTTTATGAAAGCTTCAATCAGAAGGCTTGGGAAGAAACGACCGGTCTGAAAACCAGGTTTGTGCAAGACAATCATTCCCGTTCGGTTAAGGGTGTTCTGCGCGGTCTGCACTATCAGCTGCCGCCAGCTGCTCAAGGCAAGCTGGTCCGGGCCCTTGTGGGAGAAATCTTTGATGTCGCGGTGGATATCAGGAAGACCTCACCGAACTTCGGCAAGTGGGTCGGTCACAAGTTGTCAGCAGAGAACAAATTACAAATGTGGATTCCTGAAGGCTTCGCCCACGGTTTCCTGACATTGAGCCCTTTTGCCGAAGTCAGTTACAAGGCAACGAATTACTACAGTCCGGGATCTGAACGGGGGATTCGCTGGAATGATGCTTCTCTGGCAATCAACTGGCCAGTTTCGATTGACAGATCACTGTCTGATAAGGACGCAACGGCTCCACTTTTCCAGGATAGCGATCTGTTCTAGGAATTGATTCGGAGATGGAGGTTGAATGGCGTTAAACAGCATGACCGGCTACGGCAAGGGTGAGGCCCGGCAGGACGATGTCACCGTCACCGTGGAAATCAAGACGGTAAACCATCGCCACGCCGATATTTCGGTGAAATTGCCGCGCACTTTTTTGACCCTTGAAAATGGTGTGCGCAAGCAGATCGGCCAGGTCTTAAGCCGCGGCAAGATCGATGTGTATGTCAATTATGAGCTCTCGTCTGCAGCCAAGGCGGTGCCGACCCTTGATCGTCAACTGGCTGCTGCGTATCATCAGCTGTTTGCAGGTATGGCGGACGAGTTCAAGCTGCAGGATCAGGTGACCATTGCGCATATCATCAACCAGAGAGATGTGGTGCTGATCAAGGAAGCGGAGATTGATGAAGCAACCCTCGGCGCGTGTCTGGGTCGTGCCACAACAGTGGCCCTGGAGCAGTTGCTTGTCATGCGTCTTGCCGAAGGGGAGGAGACCCGGAGGGATATTGACGAGCGCCTTAACGCGGCGGAAACCATCCTGGCCGGAATTGAAGAGCGTGCCCCCCAGATTCCGCTTGAATGGCAGGGGAAACTGACCGAACGGCTTGCGAAGCTGCAGCAGGGTATTGAATGGGACCCACAACGGGTCGCGCAGGAGATCGCTATTTTTACGGACCGTTGCGATATCAGCGAAGAACTCGCACGCTTCAAGAGCCATCTGGTCCAGTTCCGCGCCCTGTTCAACGACGAAGAACCGGTCGGCCGCAAGATGGACTTTTTGGTCCAGGAGCTGAATCGTGAAGTCAACACCATGGGCTCGAAATCCAATGATGCCGGGTTGACCATGTCGGTTGTTACTCTGAAGTCAGAGTTGGAAAAGATTCGTGAGCAGGTTCAGAA
>JBPPMD010000309.1:0-19480 GCA_051305875.1 Desulfuromonadales bacterium
ATGGATGCTGCCGAGTGCATCGGCTGCGGTGCCTGTGTTGCTGCATGTCCGAACAGCTCGGCCATGCTTTACACCGGAGCCAAGGTCGCTCAGCTCGCGGTCCTGCCGCAAGGCAAGGTGGAAGCTCATCGTCGCGTTATGGCCATGACCGAAGCCGCTACAGAAAATGGCTTCGGCAATTGCTCGAATCATTACGAATGCCAGGCAGCCTGCCCGAAAGGCATTGATGTCAAATTCATTGCCAAGCTCAACCGCGAATACATGAAGGCACTCATTCCATAATTCGCAGTTATCTTTAAGAAGTACTCAGGGGCGGACCATCTGGTCCGCCCTTTTGCATGACAATGGTGCTGAATTCATCAAGCATGTGATTGCGCACAACCCGGCAGCCTCTCTTCTCGTAGGCCTGGCGTATGTCAAAGTTGTATTCCCATAAAATTCCAGAGAGCAGTAATCTCCCCTCAGGCTCCAATCTGGCGGTTAACGAATCCGCAAGATCCAGCAGGATGTCACCGTAGATATTGGCCAGGATCAGGTTGAAATCTCTAGCTGTTACAGCGTCCAGTGTGCCGGTGATGTGGGTCACCCGATCGTCAAGATCGTTAAGCCGAACGTTAACCTGCGCGGTTGCTACGGCTTTCGGCTCGATGTCGACGCAAACGACATGGCTTGCCCCGAGTTTGAGTGCGGCGATCGCCAGGATTCCTGTGCCGCTGCCGAGGTCGAGGACGTTTGTACCTTTGATCCCGGGCAGGTATTCCAGGACTTTCAGACAGCTTTCTGTCGTCTCATGCTCTCCCGAACCGAAAGCACCGCGCTGCATCACCAGGTTGGTACGGCCGTCAGTCGAGGGCGGATAACCGGGGGGAGCGATACGGAAGTTTTCACCGATATAAAAAGGTTGATACATGAAGGTCAGTGATCCGTGATCTGTGAGCAATCCGTCGAAATGACCATACCCCTTAAAGCTTTAAACACTATCAAAACCTATTTATTTAGCCGCGATCAAGATCTATGAAAATCTGTAAGATCAAAACCCTGAATCTCTTGGTTTTTTGGTCTAACCATAGATCGTGATAGATTTTCATTGCGGCTAATTTGCCTTTGATCCTTGGTTTCTAAGCTTTTAATGTTGCAAATAGCGCGTCACGCTGCGGTTTCACAGCCCCTGGCTGCGTAGAATCAGCAGGGCGACTGTGTAGGTCGCCGCAGAGAGGAGGGTAGAAAGCATGACGATGGCCCCGGCCAGTTCTGCATCCCCGCCGAGCTGATCGGCCATGATGTAAGTGGCCGTTGCCGCCGGTGTTCCGGCAACCAGAACGCCGATGCCAAGATCAGTTCCTCGGACACCCATGCTGATCAGCAGGATGGCAGTGAGAACCGGCATCCAGATTGTCTTGATGCAACTTGAGAGGGCGGCCCTGATCAGATCACCACGTAACTTTTCGAGCGAAAAACCGCCACCGAGAGCCAGCAACGCCAACGGCAGAGCCATGCCGGTCGCGATATTCAGGCTGCGTTCGAAGACCAGGGGGACGGGCAGGGCGAGGAAACTCCAGAGGATCCCCAGAAATGAAGCAAGGATCAGCGGGTTCAGGGCAATCTGGCGGAACCAGAAGCTGGTGCCGCGCTGTTCTCCTGCGCCGCGATGCGGCCAGAGCAGGGCAAAGATGGCAAAGAGGTTCAGAAAGGGGACGAGAAAGCCCATCAGGATACCGGCCTTGGTCAGTCCTGTTTCGCCGTAGGCGTTGAGTGATATGGCAAGTCCCACGTAAGCAATATTACCGCGAAACGAGCCCTGGCTGAAGACGCCGCGGGCATTATCCGGATACTTTCTGAGGACCGCATAAAAATAAGAAGCAACGAATGTGATTGCTACCGCCGCGATAGAGCCGAGAATCAGTCTGCCGTTGAAGTTGGTGATGAAGTCTGCTGTACCGATTTTATAAAAGAGCAGCAACGGCAGGCAGACATAGTAAACCAGTCTATTGGTCTGTTTAAGAAATGAAGCATCGATCAACCCCCAGCGCCGCAACAGCCAGCCGAGCACTATGACTGAAAAGACTGGCAGGACAATGTTGATGATGTCGAGGAAAAGGGGCATTCGATTGGTCTCCAGGACTCCTGATTTTGCTACAGCCCGTATAGTCCGAAAGATTGCTAGGATACAGAATCCAGAGGTCAGAATACAGTATAAAAATCAGCGGTTCTATAACCCAAAAGAAGGTTTAACGCAGACGCAAAGAACGCAGAGTAAAGAGCTCATTTTGGGCAAAAATGACTAAGCTTTAGTCATTCTCCTCAGCGACTCCGCGTCTTTGCGTTCATTATTGGACTGACCTTTGTTTGGGTTATAAGTCCGAAAATCAAAAGGATTTGTGATGTATGGAGCCGTTGGAATAAGCCGAAATGATTTCAAGGGTTTCTTTTTAATGTTAATGTGTAATATTCTACATTAAGTTAGCGTAGACATAAATCGTGCATATGCTTAAAACAATCAAGCAAGAATGCTGGAAGAACATGTTGATTTCCAGAAAAAATTTTTATCTGCGTCTGGCGATCATTGCTGCATTGCTGCTGATGGTGACCGCTCTGCATTACCTGACAACGACACAGTTGGTTCAGGCTCACGATATCTATCGTCGGCTCTATTATGTGCCGATTGTGCTCGGCGGGGTCTGGTTTGCTCTGCGCGGAGGCATTGTAACGGCGATTCTTGCTTCACTGCTCTATATGCCGCATGTCCTCTTTCACTGGCAGCATCATCCGTCCATTGCGCTCGAGCAATACCTGGAAATCGTTCTGTATAACGTCATCGGCTGCCTGACCGGTTTTCTCGCCCAGCGTGAACGTCAGCAGAAATTACGCTATCAGAAGGCTGCAGAGACACTTGAAGGCAGTTACCTTAAATTGCGCGAGCAGGCGGATCAGATCATCGAGATTGAAGAACAGTTGCGGCGTGCCGATCGCCTCTCTGCGCTTGGCGAACTCTCTGCCGGGATGGCCCATGAGATCCGCAACCCGCTTGGCTCCATAAAGGGAACTGCTGAAATCCTGCGCGATGGGGTGGCGGCTGACGACCCGAAGCTGGAATTTGCCGAGATCCTGATTAAGGAAGTGGATCGGTTGAACGGAGTCCTTGAGGATTTTCTTCATTTCGCCCGGCCGACACCGGTTGAACACGGCCATTTTTTTCTTGGACCGGTCGTTGGTGATGTCCTTGATCTGACCCGACAGCAGGCTATCCGTAATCATGTCGAGGTGCATGTCGACCTGGATGATGATATTGAAATCCCCGGACAGGGCGAGCAGATCAAACAGACATTGCTGAACCTGATTTTAAATGCTCTCCAGGCAATGCCGGATGGCGGCATTCTCGAAGTATCCTCAAAAAACCTGGCACACGAAGTACATATCAAGGTGAGTGACAATGGTCCCGGCATCGCCCTGGAAGATCGGGAACGAATTTTTAATCCGTTTGTGACAACGCGCGAGAGCGGGACCGGGCTCGGTCTGGCTATCACCCAGCGCATTGTCCGTGGCCATGACGGTCACATTGTGCTCGAAAGCACACACGGGCAGGGTGCCAGTTTCACTGTCTGCCTGCCATTATCATAAAAACCGGAGAATTATCCACTATGACCGCAGATCTGTCCCGTGCCCACTCGACCAAAGTCCCACAAAAAGTCCTGCTGATTGATGATGATGCCTCTTTGCGCAGGGTCACCGAATATTCTCTGCAGTCAGCCGGCTTTCAGGTTATCAGCGCCGCTGACGGCAAGCAGGGGCTGGCGGCCTTTCGTCAGGATCAACCGGAAGTTGTCATTACCGATATACAGATGCCCGGCATGTCAGGTTATGAGGTGCTGCAGCAAATAATGGCGGAGCGACCGGAGACCCTGGTCATCGTGGTGACAGCATACAGCTCTGTCGCGAAGGCGGTTGACGCAATGAAGCAAGGGGCCCATGACTATCTGGCCAAGCCCTTCAGTCGTGATGAGCTGGTGCTTGTCGTTAACAAGGCGTTTAAACTGCTTGGCTTGCAGAGTGAAAACCGGCAACTGCGCGACCAGCTCGAGCATCATGCTGATTTCAACCATATAGTCGGTATCTCCGATGTCATGCGGGATATCTTTGACGTTGTCAGAAGGGTTGCCCCAACCGATGCGAGTGTTCTGATTACAGGTGAGAGCGGAACAGGCAAAGAACTGATAGCACGAGCGCTCCACCAGGGCAGCTCACGCAGCAACGCACCTTTCGTCGCTATCAACTGTGCTGCAATCCCGGCGACTCTGCTGGAAAGTGAACTCTTCGGTCATGTCAGGGGCGCCTTTACCGGCGCGGTTCGAGACCGTGCCGGCAAGTTCGAACAAGCCGATGGCGGCACCCTGTTTCTCGATGAAGTCGGTGAGATGCCGCTGGAGCTACAGCCCAAGCTCCTGCGCGTTCTTCAGGAAATGGAAGTTGAACCATTGGGTGGCAAGGTCCGGACCGTCAATGTCCGAATCATCGCAGCAACTAATCAGGATGTGGAAACAGCCTTGCAGGAAGGCCGGTTTCGCGAGGATCTTTATTACCGCCTGGCTGTTATACCAATTGAATTGCCGCCTCTGCGTGAGCGAGTCGAGGATATCCCCCTGTTGGTAAAACATTTCCTTAAACGCTTCAGCAACGGTTCTCCGGTATTCATCAGCGATGCCGCACTTGAAACTATGTCGGCCTATCCATGGCATGGGAATGTCAGAGAGCTGCAGAATGCTGTCGAACGAATGATTGTGCTGCATAATGGTGAGAAGCTTGACGTGCATCATTTGCCCGCGAAAGTTCGCTCGACGCCGTCTTCATCAAGAAGCCAGGTAGTGGAGCTCCCGCCCGAGGGCTATTCCCTCGAAGCATTAGAAAAAGAAGTGGTCGTTCAGGCGTTGGAGCGAAACGGATGGAACCAGACCCGGGCTGCCGCATTTCTTCAGGTGCCAAGACATACCTTGATATACCGGATGGAGAAGTATGACATTAAAAAACCGTGAGGGTGAGGTTAAGACCGGTTGACATCTTTCCCCCTGTCGGGTTACATAAAAAGATATATCGTTTTTTATATGTTGCACATGGGTCAGTGAACAACTGAAGGCATACAGCACAAACCACTGAACTCCTCGAGTGCCTCCTAGCTCTCCACAGATACAGGTAAAAACAAAAGGGCAGATTATGCGTCGTATGTTGTTGATTATGGTTGCGCTGATTTTGGTCGGTGGGTCGCTCTATCTTGTATCTGCGAGCAGCTCGCGGCCAACATATGAGCCGGTTAAAGTGGCTGTACTGGGTGACGCCGCCCCTGATTTCGAGCTTGAGGATACAGCGGGTAACAAGGTGTCTCTGGCAGAATTGCGTGGCAAGGTCGTGCTGGTAAATTTCTGGGCAGCCTGGTGTCCGCCATGCCGGGCGGAAATGCCCTCGATGGAAAAACTCAATGAAGCAATGGCAGGTGAAGATTTTATCATGCTGGCAATCAACGTTGAGGAGGATGGCCGAACCTCGGTCCCCGTGTTTCTGAACAAGACACCGCACACTTTCCCTGTCCTCTATGATGATCAGGGCGTTGTGCAGGAGCTTTATGGAGTTTACAAACTCCCCGAATCGTTTGTCATCCGAAAAGATGGTATTATTGATGACAAGGTCATTGGGGCTATTGACTGGGCACATCCTGAAACGATTGCTTATTTCAAAGGACTGGCGAAAGGATAACCGGTTTGCAGCAAGCCCCTGACATAACCTATTGGATTGCCTTTACCGCCGGGATTCTCTCCTTTGCGTCCCCCTGTGTGTTGCCGCTGATCCCTTCCTACCTGACCTACATTACCGGCTTGTCTTTCAGTCAGCTGCAAGCTGCGCATCCCAACGCCAAGCTTCGTCTGACGGTTCTGCTGCATTCACTCTGCTTCATTCTCGGATTCACCGTCGTTTTTGTTCTGCTCGGTGCTATCGCCGGCATCGCTTCCGGTAAATTCCAACTCTATATGCGTGAAGGTCTCGGTTGGCTGGAAAAGATCGGCGGGTTATTGATTTTCCTGTTCGGTGTCCATATTACCGGCCTGTTCCACTTTGGCATTATACTTGGCGAGAAAAGGATCCATCTCCATAAAAAACCGAGCGGTTTTGTCGGTACATTTGTGGTCGGTATAGCCTTTGCCGCTGGTTGGACCCCCTGCATTGGCCCTATCCTCGCATCGATTCTTATGATCGCCGCCACCTCAGGTCATGCCGGTGAAGGGGTAAGCCTGCTTTCGGTTTATTCCCTGGGCCTGGGGGTCCCATTCCTGATCTCGGGCCTGCTTTTCCATCACTTCCTGATCGCTTTCAATCGATTTCGCAAGTATATCCGTATGATCGAAATAATCACCGGCGTTATGCTGATGGCGGTCGGCATCATGCTCATGTTCAACATGATGGGGAAACTTACGATGTATCTCTATCAGTGGTTTCCTCTCCAAAACTAGTTTTCGTCCGGAAACGGCCTTTCCCACAATCTCTGCATCAATCTGCACGTTCACTTGTGCGGCGAATAACCTCATCGCTGTTGTTACTTGCTCTGGTTTACAGTGACTGTTCCCGGCCGGGGACTGCCCTTTCAGGTTTTAAGGTGTAAAGGTGTAAACTCGTAGTCATCCACCAATGTTTCATGGCCGTTAAGATAGGCCCCAGCATTAACGACTCCGCCATAAGTTCCCGAGCAGGGCCGCAAGTAAAAGCCATAAATCCATGCGCAAGAAGTGCCCTCCGCAGGAGATAGCCGGTTTTTGCTTACTTTTTGGCGGCTTGCAAAAAGTAAGGCGTCTGGCGGGACGCGACCCGCCGGTTTTGCTTGTGATCAACATGGTAAACATAACTTGTTTTCGTCCGGAAACGGCCTTTTCCGCAATCTCTGCATCAATCTGCACGTTCACTTGTGCGGCGCAAAGAACTACACCTCCGCAGTTGATCTTCCATTAAAATACTTGACAGATCTTCCTCCCCTCGTTTAATTTGAAATCCATTTTCAAAAGGGGGACTTATGGGGGATACCAAAAGTAAAAACAGATTCAAAGACTTCCTCATTACGCAGGGGTTGAAGTCGACACATCAACGGGAACTCATCCTTGAAGAGTTTCTGCGTGCCGGTTCACATCTTTCCACTGAAGACCTATATCTTCGTTTGCGAAGGAAAAATCCTCGAATCGGTTATGCAACAGTTCACCGCACTTTGAAGCTTTTTGCCGAGTGCGGTATTGCCGAACAGCGTAACTTTGGAGACGGTCAGGCACGTTATGAAGCGAGTGCTCATGACGAGCACCACGATCATCTGATCTGTGTCGTCTGCGGCAAGATCGTTGAGTTCGAAGATCCACGCATCGAAGAACTTCAGGTCGAGGTCGCCGGCGGGCTAGGCTTTTCCATTGAACGCCATCGCCTTGAGCTGTATGGCTGCTGCTCTGACTGTCGCCCGGCATAATCACTTCCTGGTGGCTTCGTGGCTGAGTGACAAGCACGATTTTTTATAGGTCATAGACGCCCCTTTTTTTGATCTTTACTGAAATTGATTGTCAATAATAACGTGGAAGGCTGTGCGGTCGTTTATGCAGAACCAAGAGCGGACTGAAAAGAAAATCATCCTTGTCGGTAATCCGAATGTCGGTAAGAGCGTGGTCTTCAATACGCTGACCGGCAGCTATACGACCGTGTCAAACTATCCGGGAACCTCTGTAGAGGTTTCGCGCGGCCATTGTCAGATCGCCGGTGAGAATTACCTGGTTCTCGATACGCCGGGGATGTATTCAATGCTGCCGATTACCGAGGAGGAGCGGGTTGCCCGCAGAATTCTCCTCGAGGAATCTCCGCATGTTGTGCTGCATGTCGTCGACGCCCGTAACCTTGAGCGGATGCTGCCGATGACGCTGCAACTTATTGAGGCCGGGCTCCCGGTGTTGTTGCTGATCAATATTATGGACGAAGCCGAACGGGTCGGAATGAAGATCGATATCCCCCTGTTGCAGGAGAAACTCCAGATACCTGTTGTCGGTGGCGCGATCGGACGCGGCAAGCGCGGCCTCAGTGAATTGAGAGAAGCCATTGCCATTTACCGCGCCAGCAAAGCAACCTTTGCATACGCTACAGATCTGGAGAAAGATATCCAGAAAGTCAGCAGTCTGATGCCTGGCAGATACATTCTCGACAAGCGCAGTCTGACGCTCATGCTGTTGCAGCGTGATGAAGAGATTGCTCAACGGGTCCGAGATACGGAAGGCGGGCATTATGCCGCTGTGGAGGATGCTGTCAATGAGATCATTTTCACTCGTCGCGTCGACCTGCATCTGCGTATCAGCCTGGAGCGCAAACGTATCTGCAAAGGATTGCTGGCTGGCGTTGTGACTCAACAGGAAGGGGCGCAAGCGACGTTTGCCGATCGACTGTCCAGCTGGATGATGAATCCATGGACCGGCATACCCCTGCTGCTGCTTGTCCTTTACCTGGGCCTCTATCAGTTCGTCGGCGGTTTTGGTGCAGGCACCCTCGTTGATTTCCTGGAAGGAACCCTGTTTGAAGAATATCTCAATCCCTGGGTGATAGGTTTGTGTGAACAATATATCCCCTGGTATTGGCTCAACGAACTTCTGGTCGGAGAATATGGACTGTTTACGCTGGGGGTTCGCTATGCCGTCGCCATCATCCTGCCGATCGTCGGAACTTTTTTTGTCGCTTTCGCCGTGATTGAAGACAGTGGTTATTTCCCCCGACTGGCCATGCTGGTTGACCGGGTCTTCAAAATGATCGGTTTAAATGGCAGGGCCGTTATCCCTATGGTGCTCGGCTTCGGTTGCGATACCATGGCCACGGTGGTCACGCGGACACTGGAGACAACCCGGGAGCGGGTTATCGCGACCTTGCTGCTTGCTCTTGCCATTCCCTGTAGTGCCCAGATGGGGGTGATCCTGGGTCTGCTGTCCGGTGTACCGGGGGCGCTTCTGGTCTGGATGGCCTGCATGGTGGGAGTTTTTCTGTTGGTCGGCCTGCTGGCGGCACAGGTTATGCCTGGTGAGCGACCGATGTTTTATATGGAAATCCCGCCGTTGCGCCTGCCTCAACCGCAGAATGTCATGATCAAGACCCTGACCCGCATGCAGTGGTACTTCATGGAAATTTTCCCCCTCTTCATGATTGCTTCGGTGCTGCTCTGGGCTGGCAAATTAACCGGTGCCCTGCAGTGGCTGGTCGAGATGTTTAACCCGGTTATGCGCCTGCTTGGCTTGCCGCATGAGGCTTCGGCGGCTTTTATTTTCGGTTTTTTCCGTCGTGACTTCGGTGCTGCCGGTCTTTATGACCTGCAGACCGACGGCTTGTTGAATCCGGTGCAGCTGACCGTAGCTGCGGTGACTCTGACCCTGTTCGTTCCCTGCGTAGCGCAATTCCTGGTTATGCAGAAAGAGCGTGGCTGGCGCACTTCCCTGCTGATATTCTTTATGGTCACGGGCATGGCTTTCACTGTGGGCTGGTCACTCAACAAAGTCTTGCTGCTGACGGGGATTCTCTCGTGAAGTGCTCTTTCTGCGGGCATGAGCTGACTGCGGAGATGCTCCGTGAAAAAGGTTGCGGAAGCTGCATGGGTGGCTGTCGCAAGATTCATTGTCCTTTCTGTGGACAGGAGAATCCGGTGGTCCCGGAGTTCCTGGACAAGGTATCGCGCACCGATACGCGGAAAAAACGATAGCGAAAAAGAGCCGTTTCCGGACGAAAACCAGTACCCTGTATCCTATAGGATGTCGCAAGATTGCGCAGGGATTTGGCGGGTCAGCAAGGCGTGACTTCAGCTGCCCAGCCGTAGCTACTCAGCTGAAGGCGCAACGCCGCTGACGCGGCAAAGAACCAGCAAGATGCGATAGTTTATGGGTTACAGGGTACTCGTAATAGTTGTATAAGAAAGGATGCTTTCATATGAAAGTTTCAGACAAGGCGGAAGAAATTCTTGAATCCCTCTGGATTACGACTGAGGAGAAGGGGGAGGATGCCTGTCATTTTGAGAGGCTCGGTATCTCTCCGGAAGATGAAGGGCTGGCCGAATTAATCCGGCAGGCTTTTGTTGAGGTCAACGGCGATTGGGTTCGTCTGCGCAAAGAGGGTCGTGAAGAAGCGCGCATGACAGTTCGCAGGCACCGCCTGGCTGAACGACTGATGATGGACATCCTCGACATCAAGGGCGTCACGGGTGATGAACGGGCCTGTGAATTCGAACATCTGCTGCATCATGGCGTCGATACCAAAATCTGTACCCTTCTGAATCACCCGACCACCTGTCCTCATGGTAAACCGATTCCACCCGGCAGTTGCTGTCAGCAAGCCCGTCAGTCAGGTGAGGTAGGTGTTGTTGCGTTGACGGAGCTCAAAGCCGGTGAACACGGTGAAATTGCCTACCTGTCTGCGACCGATGCCGGCAAGATGCAGAAGCTGATGAGCATGGGCGTTCTTCCCGGCAGTGACCTGGTTGTCACCAGAACTTTTCCTTCCTATGTTTTTAAGGTCGGATATTCGGAATTCGCTGTGGACAGCGAACTTGGCAGAGAAATTTTCGTCCGCAAAACCTGAAGGCTTGAAAAAACCTTTAGCCCTTGCAACCGGAGTTGTGATTACCTATAGTTGATGACGTCTCATGAGATTTACGAGTGCATCACAGTTGATCATCTTTTTCATCATTGTGATGATGGATTACTTGACAGATAGCGTCTGCCCCTGAAAGTGGAGGAGTGTGTGGAAATACTGGGAATCGATATCGGTTTTGGTTTTACCAAAGCGACTAACGGCAAACAGAGCCTGGTTTTTAAATCAGTTCTTGGTGAAGCGGCTGAAATTCAGTTTCGCGACGAGATGATCGCTCCAGTGGTTGAAGATGGCAACCATCTGCAGGTTGAGGTCGACGGCAAGTCTTATTTTGTTGGTGAGCTGGCCGAGCGGCAGAGTAATGTGCGTTATTTTACCCTCGATCAGGCGCAATTCATCGGCAAATTCGCCAAGGTTTTTGCTCTGGCAGCTGCAGCTCAGATGGTCAAGGGGTTTGTGCCGGTCAACGTGGTGACCGGTCTGCCGATCGGCTATTACCAACAGTACAAAGATGAGCTGGCCAAGCTTCTGGTGGGCGAACATAAGGTTTCCCTGGTCGATGCCAACGGCAGGAAGCAAGAGAAGTCAGTCAGTATCAACAAAGTGCGGGTTGTCCCCCAGCCTTTTGGCTCGCTCTTCAACCTGATGCTCAATGATCTTGGCGAAATGGGTGACAAGCGTCTGGTGAAGGACAAAATCGGTATCATCGATGTCGGTTTCCGAACCTCCGATTACACCATTTCCGACAAGATGCGCTATTCCGAGCGTGGCAGCCGTACCACGGACTCCGGAATTGCCCGGGCCTTTAACGTCATTGCGACCAAACTGCGCGAAAACAGCGGGGTTAATGTCGAACTTTATCGTCTCTATGAAGCGATCGACAAAGGCAGTATAAAGATCCGCGGCAAGGTCTACGATCTCAAGAGCCTGACCGACCAGGTCTTCAGCCAGCTGGCAACAACAATCGCCAATGAGGTAGATCGGCTCTGGGTTGACGACTGGGATATTGACTCCATGGTGATTACCGGTGGCGGCGGTGCGGTCCTGGAGAAGTATCTCAAGCCGCTCTTGAATGGTGAAATTGTGGTGACTGATCCAGAGCAGGATATGCGCCTTTACAACGTGCATGGCTACCGCAAGTTCGGTCAGCACCTCTGGGCGCGCGGCAACACACCACCCCAGGCGGCGGCAGCACCGAAAGCATAACGATCGCAAACGCCTCCATTTCCGGGGGCGTTTTTTTCGGTTCTATAACCCAAAAGAAGGTTTAACGCGGAGACGCAGAGGACGCAGAGTAAAAAAAACATTTTGAGGGTAAAATGACTGACACTTTGGTCATTCTTCTTCGCGTCTCCGCGTCTCTACCGTTAATTATTGGACTGACCTTTGTTTGGGTTATAGGTCCGTTTTTTTCGGGCCGACACATAAAAAAATGAGTTCACCGCCAAACATGTCTCTCTCTCTGCGTTTTCCTGGCTATGATTGTTTTTTTGGTAAACTGTTCTTTCATATCGGATAAACTTAATTCTGACTGGTCAGGAGCTGTCATGAGCAAGATAGATTTCAACGATATCCTCGATCTGCTGCAACAGCGCGCCAATCGTCCTTTGAGCCTTAAAGAGATTCAGGAGACGCTTGTCCTGAGTGCCAGCGAACGCAAATCGGTCGGCAAAATTTTGAAGAGCATGGTCAAGGACGGCATTCTGGTGCAGCTGAAAGGCGGCCGCTTTGCTTTGCCGGGGAAAGTCAACCTGATCGTTGGCACCCTGAGCGTGCATCGTGACGGCTATGGTTTTGTTACTCCCGTTGATGACAAGGCTCAGGATGTCTTTGTTCCGGCGCGGCATGTCAGGCCGGCAATGCATGGCGATATGGTGGTGGTGCGTCTGGAACGTTCACTGCGCAGCGGCCGTCCGGAAGGGCGGGTGATCCGTGTCGAAAAGCGTGCATGCCGGACTCTGGTCGGACGATATCAGACAGACCATGGCGTGGGATTTGTTTCGCCGGCAGATCCGCATCTTCAGGATGATCTCCTGATCCCTGCCGGCTCCGCTGGCGATGCCAGGCCAGGCCAGATGGTGCTGGTTGAGATTGAAAGCTATCCCGGGCGCTCTCATGGTGCTGTCGGCCGGATCACGGAAATCCTCGGTGATGCTGCAGATCCTGAAGTCGAAATCAGGATTGCCGCCATCCAGTTTAATCTCCCTTATGAATTCACTGCGGAGGCTCTGGCCGAGGCCGGCAAGGTTCCTGCGACGGTCGGTAGCCACGAATTGGCGGGGCGCGAGGATTTGCGCCATCTGAATTTTGTGACCATTGATGGTGAGACAGCCAAAGATTTCGATGATGCTGTTGCTATTGCCCGCCTGGATAAAGGTTATCGGCTCTGGGTTGCAATTGCCGATGTGGCCCATTACGTCGCTGCCGGAAGCATCATCGACAAGGAAGCTCTGGAACGCGGCACCAGCGTTTATTTCCCAGGGACCTGCCTGCCGATGCTGCCCGAGACTTTGAGCAACGGCATCTGCTCTCTCAATCCGCAGCTCGATCGGCTGGTGATGGTTGCTGAACTCGATTTTGATGCTGCCGGGCATCGCGTCGGTCTGCGCTTTTGTCAGGCGGTGATGCACAGCCGGGCCCGTCTGACATATACTGAAGTTGCGGCAGTCCTGGTTGAGAACGATCCCGGGGTTCGCTCAGAGCGACAACATCTGGTTGCAGATCTTGAAATTATGCGAGAACTTGCTGAATTACGTATTGAGCGCCGACGGCAACGCGGCAGCCTTGATTTTGATCTTCCCGAGGCACAGATTAATCTTGATTTGCAAGGACGCCCGGAGGATATCGTTCGCACCGAACGTAACCTCGCGCATCGCTTGATCGAGGAGTTCATGCTGGCGGCCAACGAGGCGGTTGCTGCCTGGCTGGTGCAGCAGCGCGAGCCGATGATCTTCCGGGTCCACGAGGCACCGAGTGAAGGCAAGATGGCAGCTTTTCAGGAATTTATTGCTTTCTTCAACCATGGCATCTCGCTGCCGGTTGAAGGCGTGAAGCCGAAACTGCTGCAGGAGCTGCTTGACCGGGTGGAGGGCCAACCTGAAGAGCATGTTATCAATCATGTGCTGTTGCGCAGTTTGCCGCAGGCATACTACTCGGTGAACAATCTGGGGCACTTCGGTCTGGCCGCAGACAACTACTGTCACTTTACCTCACCGATCCGGCGCTACCCGGATCTGGCGGTCCACCGCATCCTCAAAAAGCAGCTTTCCGGGCGAAGACAGGCAAGGCAGGGCAACGATGTGGCTCTGGAAGACATTGCCCAGCGCTCATCCGTTGCCGAACGGCGGGCGATGGAGGCCGAACGTGACATCGTCAAGCTTAAAAAATGTCAATTCGTCGCGGATAAAGTGGGTGAAAAATATCACGGCATGGTAACCTCGGTGCATGCTTTTGGCTTCTTCGTTGAGCTGCAGGAAATCTACGTGGAAGGGTTGGTGCATGTCTCCACTCTGGCTGACGATTTCTACCAGTACGAGGAGGAGCGGCACCGCCTGATCGGTATGAACCGCCGTCGAGAATTCGGCATTGGCACCCCGGTTGAGGTCAGCGTCCACAAAGTCGATCTGGATCGCCGGGAAATCGATTTCCGGCTGATTCAGGAGGAGATTCTCCCTGCCAAAGGACGCAAGAAATCACGTCGATGATCAGGGTGACTCAGTTGGCGGCGTATTAAATAAGCTGCGAAAGAAGGTTGTACGGTTAAACCCTGGCAGCCTGTCGTTTCGTTGTTTAACTTCTTTCGCCTGAATCGGGGGAGAGGATTTGTTCACATGCGGGGCAGTCCCGGAGTTGATCATGCAGGTTGTAAGAGATCTTGAGAGTTTATCCGAACCGCCCTGCCGGACAGTCCTGACCATCGGCAATTTCGACGGCGTTCATCTCGGTCATCGCGAGATTTTCCGGCGGGTCGTCGACAAGGCGCACGCGCTGAAGGGCACGGCGGTGGTGGTGACCTTTGAACCGCACCCGCTGCGTCTGCTGAATCCCGCTAAGGCCCCTTTGCAACTGAACACCCCCGAGGAAAAAGTTCGCCTGCTTGCTGCCTCCTGTATTGACCTGCTGGTCGTGCTCAACTTTACCCGGCAACTGGCAGAAATGCCGGCAGAGGATTTTGTCCGCGACATCCTGGTGCGCACGCTTGGAGTCAAGCACCTGATAGTCGGCTACGATTATGCCTTTGGCCGCAATCGACAGGGAGATATGAAATTCCTTGCGGAACAGGCCAAGGTGCACAATTTTACCCTCGAAGTTCTGGAGCCGATCCGTGCTGAGCAGCAGGCACACAGCTCAACGGCGATCCGCAAGATCCTGCAGGAGGGACGGGTGGCAGAGGCGGTGAAAGTTCTCGGTCGCAACTTCACCCTTGATGGAAAGGTTGTCCATGGCGTCGGGCGGGGACGTAAGCTTGGTTTTCCGACGGCCAACCTGGTCACAAAAAAAGAAATTCTGCCGCGCGATGGTGTTTATGCCGTCAAGGTTAAATGGCGTGATGAATATTATGACGGCGTCATCAATATCGGTTGCCGGCCAACCTTCGCTGCCAGCGCGCCGACACTGGAGATTCACCTGTTGGACTTTCAGGGTGACCTTTATGGCGAACGCTTGAGAATTTACTTTGTTGACCGTCTGCGCGATGAGCTGCAATTCCCATCGGTAGAAGCTTTAAAGGAAGCCGTTGCCGCGGACGTGGCGCGCGCCCGGACTCTGCTTGCCGGTTCGCAGGTGGTGGAATACCGTGAATACCTGGGAGAATGTCAAGCGCCGCAGGCTTCTTAGCGGGCGGTCTTCGCATGGAGAGAAGGGCTATGCAACTGAGCGGCAAAACTAGCGTTGTCGGTATCTTTGGTGATCCGGTTGAACATTCGCTCTCACCGCGCATGCAGAATGCTGCGATTGAAGCCGGTGGCTTCGACGCGGTTTATGTGCCATTTCATGTCACTGCGGCACAGTTATGTGACGCAATTACCGGCCTTCGTGCCATGTCTCTGCGGGGAGTCAACCTGACCATTCCTCACAAGGAGGCTGCCTGCCACCTGGTTGATGAACTCGACGAACAGGCAGTCCTGATCGGAGCGATCAACACGATCGTCAATAAGGATGGCCATCTCAAAGGCTACAATACCGACGGTGTCGGCTTGCTGAATGCACTGCAACAGGAGCTTGGAGTGGATGTCAGCGGATTGCGTGTGCTCCTTGTCGGCGCGGGAGGTGCCTGTCGTGCCGCCCTGGTTGCCCTTTGTCAGGCCCGGGTTGCGTGGCTCGGCATTGCCAATCGCACCCGGGAAAGATCTCTGGGGCTGATTGAATCCCTGGCGCAAAAATTTCCGGGCACGGCTTTTGCTGAGTATGCTTTAGCAGCGTCATTGATCAGCGAAATCCCTGAGCCGGTTGATTTGCTGATCAACACCTCTGCCGTTGGCCTGCGGGGAGAAACCTTCGGTTTTCAGGTGACGGGCTGCGTCAAGTCCGGCGGTGCAGTATTCGATATGGTCTACGGCTCCGCACCGACACCGCTGGTACGTGAAGCACGGGAGCGTGGCCTGGCCGCTGCTGATGGTTTGGGGATGTTGTCCGCACAGGGTGAAGCCGCCTTTCAACTCTGGTTCGGCAGTGCTCCGCAATCGCATGTCATGCGTCAGGCGCTAATACCCTGTAACCTATAGGATTTTGCAAGATTGACACAGGGATTGCGGTAAAGGCCCGTTCCCGGATGAAAACTATTTTGATTTCAGCTGGTTACATGACGTCCCGCTTGACAGATCTCAGGGGCATTCGCTAGAATGCGGAAATTGTGCTCACCCGGGGGAGAATCTATTTTTCTATGGCGGTCAATCGGCTCGGCGAACTTCTGGTTCGCAACAAATTAATCGACGAGAAACAGCTGGCCAAAGGTCTTGAAGAACAAAAAAACGGCGAAGGCCGTCTTGGCGCCAGCCTGGTTAAGCTGGGCTATCTGAAAGAAGAGGATCTTGCGGCCTTTCTGTCGCGCCAGTACGGCGTTCCGTCCATCAATCTCAATGAATTTGAAATCGACGAAAGTGTCATCAAGCTGATCTCCACGGAAGTCGTGCAGAAGTACCAGCTGATACCTGTCAACCGGGCGGGGTCTACCCTGATCGTCGCCATGGCCGATCCTTCCAATATCTTCGCCATCGACGATATCAAGTTTATGACCGGCTACAACGTTGAAATCGTCGTCGCTGCTGAAGCAAGCATCAAGCTGGCGATTGATAAATATTACGATCAAAGTGCTTCTTTCGACGATGTCATGGGCGATCTTGAAGACATCGATCTGGAAATCATTGATGATGCCGACGAAATTGATACCCGGGACCTGGAGAAAGCGAGTGAGGATGCACCGGTCGTCAAGCTGGTAAACCTGATTCTCACCGACGCGATCAAGAAAAAGGCCTCCGACATCCATGTCGAACCCTACGAAAAGACTTTTCGCGTTCGCTATCGCATCGACGGCGTGCTTCACGAGGTCATGAAGCCACCGCTGAAGCTGAAAAACGCTTTGACCTCGCGAATCAAGATCATGTCGGAGATGGATATCTCCGAACGGCGACTGCCCCAGGATGGCCGTATCAAGATCAAACTGCCCGGCGGCAAAGATATGGACTACCGCGTCAATTGTCTGCCGACCCTGTTTGGCGAAAAGATCTGCCTGCGTCTGCTCGACAAGTCGAATCTGCAGCTTGATATGACCAAGCTCGGCTACGAAGAGACGTCACTGAAGTGGTTCAAGGAGCAGATCCACAAGCCGTTCGGCATGGTTCTGGTCACCGGACCGACCGGTTCCGGTAAAACCGTTTCTCTCTACTCCGCGTTGAGCGAGCTGAATAAGACTACGGAAAATATTTCAACGGCCGAAGACCCGGTTGAGTTCAACTTCGCCGGGATCAACCAGGTGCAGATGCATGAGGAGATCGGACTCAATTTCGCTTCGGCGCTACGTGCCTTTCTGCGCCAGGATCCTGACATCATCATGATCGGTGAAATCCGTGACTTCGAGACCGCCGAGATCGGTGTCAAGGCTGCATTGACCGGCCACCTGGTGCTTTCAACGCTGCACACCAACGATTGTCCCAGTACCGTCAACCGGCTGCTCAATATGGGTATTGAGCCGTTCCTTGTGGCTTCTGCAGTCAACCTGATTACCGGACAGCGTCTTGGGCGTCGGATTTGCAGCGAGTGCATGATCCCGGATGATATCCCCAAAGATATCCTGCGTCAGGCCGGGGTTGCCGAGGAGCAGATTGATGATTTCGTCTGCTATAAGGGTGAAGGTTGTCCTGCCTGCAACGATACCGGTTACAAGGGTCGTGTCGGTTTCTACCAGGTTATGCCGATGTTCGAGGAGCTGCGTGAACTGATTCTGGCAGGCGCCAACACCGCAGAGCTGAAGCGCGAATCGATGCGCCTCGGGGTAAAAACCATGCGCCAGGCGGCCCTGACGAAAATGGCTGAAAAGATTACTTCGTTTGAAGAAACTCTGCGTTGCACCATCGCAGACGACTAAAGCTGGAGGCTGGAGGCTGGAGGCTGGAGGCTGGTAAAACTAGCCCCAGTCCCCGATTAAAAGGAGGAGCGAGGGTATGTCAGAATTTTCGATTCAGCAAATGCTCAAGACAATGGTGGAACAAGGAGCCTCCGACCTTCACATCACCACCGGCACGGCCCCGCAGATCCGCGTCAACGGCAAGATGATGCCGATGAATATGCGCGCTCTGTTGCCGGCAGACACCAAAAACATCTGTTACAGCATCCTCACGGACACGCAGAAGCGCAAGTTTGAGGAGATCAACGAACTTGACTTCTCCTTTGGCGTCAAGGGCCTGGCCCGCTTCCGTGGTAACATTTTCGTGCAGCGGGGCGCTCTCGCAGGTGTCTTTCGTCTCATCCCCTACAAGTTTCTTTCCTTCGCCGAGCTCGGCTTGCCGCAGGTCATCAAAACAATTTCCGGCAAATCGAACGGCCTGGTGCTGGTCACCGGTCCGACCGGTTCGGGCAAGTCAACCACGCTGGCTTCAATTATCGATTCGATCAACGCCGAACGTCACGAGCACATCGTGACGATCGAGGACCCGATCGAATATCTGCATCCGCACAAAAAATGTGTGGTCAACCAGCGTGAAGTCGGCTCCGATACCTTTTCGTTCAAGAACGCACTGAAATACATCCTCCGCCAGGATCCTGACGTTGTCCTGCTCGGAGAACTGCGTGATCTGGAAACCATCGAGGCGGCGCTGACCATCGCTGAAACCGGCCATCTCTGCTTTGCCACCCTGCATACCAACGGCGCGGTGCAGACGATCAACCGGATCGTCGATGTCTTTCCGTCTCACCAGCAGCAGCAGGTGCGCACCCAGCTTTCGTTCGTGCTGGAAGGTATCCTCTCACAAACGCTGCTGACGCGCATGGACGGTATCGGCCGAGTGCTTGCGCTCGAGATCATGGTGCCGAATACGGCCATCCGTGCCCTGATACGTGACGACAAGATTCACCAGCTCTATTCGCAGATGCAGATGGGCCAGGAGAAGTATGGCATGCAGACGATGAACCAGAGTCTTTTCGCCCTGTATCACAGTAAAAAGATTTCGATGAATGATGCCATGTCCCGTTCACCCGACATCGAAGAACTTAAAGAGATGATTGCCAATCCCGCAGCAGCTCTGAAACGTGGCGTTACATCGGGAGGGGCCAGGAGGTGAGGCTGGAGGCTTGAGGCTTGAGGCTTGAGGCTTGAGGCTTGAGGCTGGAGGCTGGAGGCTGGAGGGGTTTGATCGGTTCGAAG
>JBPPMD010000313.1:0-3818 GCA_051305875.1 Desulfuromonadales bacterium
TTGCAGGCCCCGGTCGGCACTGAAATTCTCGGCCGGATGTTCAATGTTTTCGGTGAAACCATCGACCGCAAGGGTCCGTTGAACGTCCGCGAGCGCCGATCCATCCACAGCAAGTCCCCCGGCTTGAGCGAGCGCGCCACCCAGGCGGAAATCTTCACGACCGGCATCAAGGCCATTGATGTCCTCTCACCGCTGGAGCGCGGCGGCAAGGCGGGCCTGTTCGGTGGCGCCGGGGTCGGCAAAACCGTGCTCATCACCGAGCTGATTCACAACATGGTGAGCAGCCATCAGGGGGTTTCCATCTTCTGCGGCATCGGCGAGCGCTGTCGCGAGGGCGAAGAACTCTACCGTGAAATGCAGGAGGCCGGGGTCCTCGACAATACGGTTATGGTCTTCGGCCAGATGAATGAACCGCCCGGATGCCGCTTCCGGGTCGGGCTGACGGCCCTGACCATGGCGGAATACTTTCGCGATGACCGCCGTCAGGATGTGCTGCTGCTGGTGGATAATATTTTCCGCTTCATTCAGGCAGGCATGGAGCTCTCCGGCCTGCTCGGCATGCTCCCCTCGCGGCTTGGCTACCAGCCGACCATGGCATCGGAACTTTCGGAGCTGCAGGAGCGCATCACCAATACGGCGCATGCCGCGATCACCTCGATTCAGGCCGTCTACGTGCCCGCCGACGATCTGACCGACCCGGCCGCGGTGCATACCTTCTCGCACCTCTCGGCGTCCATTGTGCTGTCACGCAAACGCGCCAGCGAAGGTCTCTACCCTGCGGTTGATCCCCTCCAGTCGAACTCCAAGATGCTCACTCCCCAGGTGGTGGGCGAGCGTCATTACGGCATCGCCCAGGAAATCCGCCGCACCCTGGCCTCCTACGAGGACCTCAAGGACATCATCGCCATGCTCGGCATGGAGGAGCTTTCCCGTGACGATCGCAACACCGTCTTTCGTGCGCGTCGCATTGAACGGTTTTTGACCCAGCCCTTCTACACCACCGAGCAATTCACCGGCACGCCGGGCAAGTCGGTCTCTCTCGAAGAGGCCCTCGATGGCTGCGAGCGCATTCTCAACGACGAATTCAGCGAGTATTCAGAAAAATCACTGTACATGATCGGCAAGATAGGTGAGGCAGTGGCGGAAAAGCGCAGGGAAAAGGTCCAGCCAGAAAATGGCCGGGATGATTCGACGCACGACGCCGACGGCGGGGAGGCGGCATGAAGCTGAAAATTTTCCTTCCCACCCGGATCTTTCTTGAAACTGAGGCCACCAGCGTGACGGCCACGGCATTGAACGGCTCCTTCGGCCTGCGTCCCAACCACATCGATTTTGTCTCTGCCCTGACGCCCGGGCTGCTCGTCTATCGGGAAACCGATGACAGTGAGGAGCGATTCGTCGCTATTGATCGCGGAGTGCTGATCAAGCAGGGCCACGAGGTGCGGGTTTCGGTACGCGACGCCATCAGTGACGCGCCGTTGGAGGAGCTACTGGACGTGGTGGAAAAACGTTTCGCTGAACTCGACGAGCAGGAGCGGCAGGTGCAGACTGCTGTAGCCCGGCTCGAAGCTGATTTTCTGCGGCGGTTCATGCAGATTTAGACGTCAGGAGATGTTTTGACGGAAGAACCAAAAAAATCAGACCCTCACGGGGAGTTCCGCCGCAAGGTCAAAGAAACACAGAAGCGCAAAATGCGCGCCCGGCGGCAAGGTGACCAGGGGGTGTGGTTCGGTCTCGGCATGTTCGGCCTGGTGGGCTGGTCAGTGGCGATACCGGTGCTGATTGCTATCGCCGTGGGGATATGGATCGATGGCCGCTTTCAAAGCCAGTATTCCTGGACGTTGATGATGCTGCTCATCGGCATCGGTGTCGGCTGTTTCAACGCCTGGTTCTGGATCTCACGGGAACGGCAGAGCATCGCAGAGCAATTTCCTCATAAGCAGAAGGAAGCATCGAGAAAGGATGAAAAGCCATGAAACCTGAGCTCTGGCATCTGGCGGGCGGCCTGGTCGCCGGGAGCGCTATCGGTCTTTTTTATTTCGGTGGACTGTGGCTGACGGTAACCCGCATCCCCGGTAGCCGCAATCCCCATCTGTTGCTCATCGGCAGCTTCTTCCTGCGCCTGGCTGTGAGCCTGGCTGCTTTCTACGCCCTGGTCCCCTGGGGCTGGCAGGGCATGGCCGTCGCCATGGCAGGTCTGCTGATCACCCGGCAGGTGCTGACAAGAATCAAGGGAAGGATGCCGATGTCGACGCAGTGATATGCACCAAATTTTTCAACCAGCGTAACTATTCAGCTCCCTTACTCAACGGCACAGCATGTGGGCTGCAGATGTTGCTTGCGGGAAGTTAAGTGACAACGTTGGACGCAGGAAATGGCTGCAGACCACATGCACTCGCTTATGTGCTGAATAGTTACCAACCGGCAACATCAACCTGAGCAGAGCTTATGGAAATCACCCCCGACGCCTTCATTTACTGGCAGCATGGTTTTGCCAGACTCAACGCCACCATCGCCATGACCTGGCTTAACATGGTCCTGCTGGTCGGCGTTTCAGCCCTCGTCACCCTGCGCCTGACCTCCGGCGAAAAGTTGGGCCGCGGTCAGAATCTGCTGGAAGTGGTGGTGAGCAACATCCGCCAGCAGATCGGCGATATGGGCCTGAAACCCGTCGATGAGTTCCTGCCCTTTATCGGTACCCTGTTCCTCTTCATCCTGCTGCCCAATGTCCTCGCTGTCGTTCCCGGCTATCGGGCGGCAACCGGTTCGCTGTCGACCACGGCTGCCCTGGCCATCTGCGTGTTTGTCGCCGTCCCCGTGTGGGGCATCCGGCGACGGGGGCTGGTCGGCTATCTCAAACTTTATGTGCAACCAAGCCCCTTCATGCTTCCTTTCAATCTTATGGGGGAATTTTCACGGACCCTCGCACTGGCGGTGCGTCTCTTCGGTAATATGATGAGCGGTGCCATGATTGCCGGCATTCTGTTGTCGCTCGCCCCCTTGCTCTTTCCCGTTCTGATGAACATCCTGGGACTGATTACAGGAGTCATCCAGGCGTACATTTTCGCTGTGCTTGCTGCCGTCTACCTGGCGGCCGCTGCCCGGGTGCACCAGGACCAGGAGGAGAAAAACCGGCGACAACAGCAACACGACAAAGGAGGATCAGCTCATGGATAGTCTCGGTTGGGTCGCAGTGGCGTCCATTATCAGCAGTGGCCTGTGCATCGGCATCGGTGCAATCGGTCCGGCTCTGGGAGAGGGGCGGGCGCTTGCCCAGGCACTCTCGGCTATGGCTCAGCAGCCCGATGAAACCAACACCATCACCCGGACGTTGTTCGTCGGTCTGGCCATGGTCGAATCTACGGCTATTTACGCATTTGTGGTTTCGATGATTCTGATCTTCGCCAACCCTTTCTGGAATTATTTTTTGAATCAAGCCGGCGGAGGCTGAAATGCTCATCGACTGGTTCACCGTTGCAGCGCAGATTGTCAACTTCCTCATCCTCGTCTATCTGCTCAAGCGGTTTCTTTATCAACCGATCGTTCGGCACATGAACGAGCGAGAGGAAAAGATCGCCAACCGTCTGCAGCAGGCTGCGGACAAGCGCGCCGAGGCGCAGCGACAGATCGATGATTTTCAGCACAAGCAGGAAGAAATAGAGCAACAGAGCGCGCAAAAGCTTGAAAAAGCTGAAGAAGAGGCCCAAAAACGCCAGCAAGAACTGCTCGAGCAAGCCCGCAGGCATGTGGAGAACAAGCGTCATGGCTGGCTTCAGTCTCTGGACAAAGAAAAAGACGAGTTTGCACATAGCCTGAAA
>JBPPMD010000320.1:0-6009 GCA_051305875.1 Desulfuromonadales bacterium
GTTTGTCCCGCCGGATGGAACAAGGGCGAGGACGGCATGAAGCCGAATGCTGCAGGAGTTGCTTCTTACCTGAGAGACAAGGCGGACAAGCTTTAGAACTGCTGAGACGTGGAAAAAATAATACAAGAAAAGCCCCGCCGGGTAACTGGCGGGGCTTTTTTTAGAGTTGAGACGTCGATGACTACTCGCAGAGATCGAATTTGATGTCCCAGTTGTTGATGCGCATGGTGCCGTTCTGTGCCATGTTCAGCTGCATCTTGAAGGCACGATCAAAGAGTTGCGGTTCATGACCGATGCCCTTGGCCAAACATTCCTTGGATGCCATCCCCAGATAGTCGCTCAGGATAGGCTTGTATTCCGGGTGAGCACATTTCTCAATGATCAGTTTGGCGCGCTCTTTTGGTGCTACACCGCGTAGATCGGCCAGACCCTGTTCGGTGACCAGCACGTCGAGATCGTGCTCGGTATGGTCGATGTGCGGTGCTTTCGGTACAACGCAGGTGATGCCGAGTGGATCAGTCTTGCTCGGCCGCGTTGATGGCGAGTGCATGATCTTCAGGAAGCCATTGCGCAGGTAATCGCCGGAACCGCCGAGGCCGTTGATCATGCGCGTGCCGCCGACCAGCGTGGAGTTGGCGTGGGCGTAGATGTCGAATTCGACCGGAGTGTTCATGGCGATAACGCCAAGCCGGCGGATCGGCTCAGGTGCGTTGGAGATCGAAAGTGGACGCAGCACGCACTTGCCAAAATATTTGTCCCAGTTGTCGAAGAAGCGCGGAAAACCAGGATTTTCCGAGAGCGACAGCGAACAGGCCGAAGCGAAGTTCAGGTTTCCGCCATCAAAGAAGTCGAGCATGGTGTCCTGCAGAACCTCGGTGTAAACCGACAGATTATGGAAGGGTCCCTTGGCCAGACCGCCGACGACAGCGTTGGCAATAGAGCCGACGCCCGATTGCAGCGGAAGAAGATTCTCAGGCAGACGGCCACGCTTCACTTCATGGGCAAAGAATTCCATGATGTGTCCGGCGATTGCTTCAGAGGTATCATCCATATCGGCAAACGCACGGCCTTTGTCACGATGTTTGGACTCGACCACGGCGATAACCTTGTCGGTATCGCACGGCACATAGGGGCTGCCGATGCGTGTATGTGACTCGGTAATCAGGAAAGGTGCGCGATTCGGCGGCTTCTGCTGCATGTGAATGTCGTGGATGCCCTCGAAAGACGGCTGTCCGGTGTTGACTTCGAGGATGATCTTGTCGCACAGGCCAATAGCTTCAGCGACGATGCCGCATGAGGACGTCAGGGCCAGGCCACCGTCTTCGGTGATGGCCGAGACTTCGAAGATGCCGATATCGTAGCGGCCATTATCGGTGTAGAAACCGTAGCTGATATCCTGAGCAAAGTGACCGAGGTGCTTGTCGCCCATGCGGATGCGACCGGCGTTGATGCCGGCAGCGATATTCTTGCCGGTCTGGTAAGGCCAGCGACGATCGATCATGTCGAGGGTCGCCCAACGATCCTCGGTCTCAGCACCAACGGAAGCGCCGATGAAGAGGTTGAACTTCAGCTTGCCTTGCAAATTGTTGGCTTCAACGTGATTGGCCAGAGCGATAGGCACGGCTTTCGGGTAACCGGCCGGAGTGAATCCGGACCATACCAGATTCTGCCCGGCTTTGAAGAACTGAATGGTATCCTCAGGCTTCATAACCTTGCTTAGCAAGGACTTGCGACGAACGCGACTTTCCAGGGTTCCGTAATCGGACATTTCTCTCCTCCATGATGGAATTTATTCGGGATATCTCCCGAATTTAGAATGGGTTGCCGGGAAAAAGTCTTATTGAAACGCTGTCCTTTATCGCGGCGATGCTGTTTTCTGTAATGCTTTATGTGTAGGGTTTTCAGGTGCAAATTCATCAAACCCGAAGCAGGCGAGTAAAAAACTGGTTGCTTCGGGCTGACTTTATAACGAATGTCCATATGCTGTATCAAGGCATTGTATACAGAATAGAACATTTTTATAGTATGCGGTCTCCAGCAAGTCAAGGGAAAATATACTGTATCCTGTATGCACCTCGCCGTCCTCAACTGTGCGTCCTGAAACGTAAAAAGCCCATCCTCGCGGTTGGGCTTTTTAATCTTGCAGGCACCTTGAAAATCAGTTGTGTTTTTCGATGAATCGCTGAGCAGCGTAGATAAAGTCACTGCCCATATAATCGTTAAAAAGCGTGTTGAATGCCACGACCGCCTTTTCTTTTTCACCGCCCAGAAAATAGGCCTGACCGAGGTAGTAATAGGCTTTGTCACGCTCATAATAATTCGGGTACTTCTTCAGCAGCCCTTCAATCCGATCGACGGATGCCGAGTAAGACTTGGTGCGCAGGTAGAATACACCAATATTGAGTTCGCTTGCTGCTAGCTGATTGTTACAGCGATCAATGTAAATCTGCACCTCTTCATGACGGCGGTCTTGCGGGAATCGTTCCTGCAGAGTTTTGAAGGTGTTGAGTGCCAGGTTCGTTGACGTCTGGTCCTGGTCAATGGACAGTATCTGGTACATATAGGAGAGACCTAGCTGATAAAGAACGTCAGGAACACGTGGATGTCCGGGATGATTTGTTAGAAACGCCTCGTAGGCGACCGCCGCTTCGATGTATTCTTCACCAAGAAAATGAGCTTCGGCAATCTTCAGTTCGGCGAGGGTGTTCAGCTCAGGCGAGAAATAGCTGTCTCTGACCTTTTCCCAGGAAGCGATTGCGTCTCGGTAGAGCCCCTTTTCAAAGAATTCTTCACCTTCCTGGAAATAAAATTCGGTATTCTTTGCAGGAGCGACAGTTTTGGATCCGCAGGCAGCAAGAAAGATAAGGCTTATGAGAAAAAAACAGATTAATGATTTATGCATCCTGAACGCCTCTGATAGTGAAGTTTATTAAGTTGATTCTGATGATTGCTGGAAGGTACCGGGAATCTGTCGGGTTCTCAATTGATCTGCTGTAAGCCCGCTTGGCCGCACAGCTTTCAAAATCTATTCAGATTGTGGTTACGGTGCAAATCTCACTTTGGGCAGCATGGTCTGACATTCTTCTAGATAACGATAACTCAGCCTGTTTGTCAATTGTTTCCTCAATCGGCAAGTTCTCGGGACGGCTGCTCTGTCATCACTGCACGCAGTTTTTGCAGAGAGTTTTGTTCAATCTGGCGGACACGTTCACGGCTGATTTCGAATTCATCTGCGAGATCCTGCAAGGTTCTGGGTGTGTCGGACAGAATTCTCTGTTCAATGATATGACGTTCGCGGGGGGTGAGCACTTCCAGCGCTGCTGAGGTGCGCTCGGCGTTCAATTGTTGTTCCTCATGCACAAGCAGGAGCTCTTCCTGGTTGTCGCTTTTATCTGCCAGGGTGCTGAGCAGGGTATAACCTTCGCCCTCGGTCAACTCGACATCAAGAGAGGTGTCGCGGCTTCCCATGCGCTGACTCATCTCGGCGACGATATCCTCATTGACGTCGAGTTCCTGGGCGATGTCACCGATTTGCTCAGAGCCGGTCAGGTTGAGCAGGGCGCTGCGCGTCTGGGCCAATTTGAAAAACAGTTTTTTCTGCATTTGCGTGGTTCCGATTTTCACCAGTGACCAACTGCGCATGATGTAACTCTGGATGTAGGCGCGAATCCACCAGACGGCATAAGTGATCAGACGCGTTCCGCGTTCCGGATCAAACTTTTTAACAGCCATCATCAGGCCAATATTCCCTTCCTGGACAAGGTCGAGTAGGCGTAGACCATAGCCGCGGTATTCATTGGCAACCTTGACGACAAAGCGAAGATTGGCACAGATCAAACGGTGGGCTGCCTCTGTATCGCCATCACGTAAATGTCTGATTGCAAGCTCGTGCTCTTCGGCTGCGCTCAGCAGATCAAAGCGATTGACCTGGACCATGTAATGTTCAAAGGTGTCGGTTGTGACTGGTAAATTCAAAGTGCTCATATCCTAAGACCTGTAAGTGTGGAGGTTTGGCACTCATCCGAGTAGAGTGCTAGGTATATATACCAAACTGAATGTCGTTATGCAAGAGGGGTCTTGGCGGAGCGCCATGAAAAGTTGACAGTTTGTCGTACCAACCGCATAATGTTTTCCTTGCAGTCTGTCGGACTATACGGGCCGAAGCGAAAATTTGGATGTTTGAGAACAGATTTTAGCTCTTTTGCAGGTTCATAGCCGTAGCTATGGACCAAAAAGGAGCTGAAATATGGGCCAAACAGCCGGATTTGCAGCCGGCTCATGGATAGTCCGACAGACTGCTAGAATTTACTCTTTTATTCCTCGAACTCATCAGGAGCAAACCGTTATGCATATCATTCGGGTTCTTTTTGTTGGACTTGTCCTTTCCATGTTGTTGGCTGCTTGTATTCCAGCTTCAGACAAGGAAAGAGCTAAAGTCCATTGCCCTGCGTGTGGCACTGAGTTCGACGCCCTTTTGCAGAAACGATTCTAGGTGCCTGCTCAGATGAAAATTCTCTATTTGGGTGTTTTCGGCGGCATGGGGTGCATTGCGCGCTATTTGGTTTCAGGCTGGATCTATGCCCTTGCCGGCAAGACTCTGCCGTACGGCACGTTGGCTGTCAACGTGACCGGCTCTCTTCTGCTCGGATTGGTGATGGAGGGAAGCCTGCGCAGCACCTTATTGAGTCCTGATCTGCGTTTTGGCCTGACAGTCGGATTTTTAGGTGGTTTCACAACCTTCTCCACCTTCTCTTATGAAACAGTCAGGTTGCTGGAAGAAGGCAGTGTGGTTGCGGCCGGAGCGAATATCCTTTTAAATATAAGCGTCTGTATCGTTGCCGCGCTTGTCGGAATTTACCTTGCCCGGCAGTTGTGAAAACTGAGAGGAGAACATTTTGAAACAGGAAGAGATGGTGTTGATGCGGATCTTTGTTGGTGAGAGTGACCGTCATCAAAACCAACCGCTCTACGAGGCTCTGGTCGAGCTTTTCCGTGTCGAGGGTATCGCCGGTGCCACAGTCATCAAAGGGGCGATGGGTTACGGTGGCAAGAATGAAGTCCACTCCGACCGTTTCCTGCGTTTGAGCAGTGATCTTCCTGTGGTTGTCGAAGTGGTTGATTGCGAAGCGAAGATCAATGCTGTTCTGCCGCTGATCGAGGGGATGTTCCGGGGTGGTTTGATTACTCTGGAAAAAGCCCGTGTCATCAACTTTCACAAGGACAATTAAAGCATATGTTAAATCGTATCATGAAGATGTTGCAGGGAGAAGATGAGGCCGTCGAGGAAAGCCGCTTCGAGCGGATCCAGATCGCGACCTGCGCCCTGCTACTGGAGGTTGCTCACAGCGATGGCAACTACCAGGCGATCGAGGCGAAAATCGTACACGATCTGCTGGCCCAAAAGTTCAGTCTTTCGCCAGCTGCGATTGCTGAATTGGTTGATTACTCCCACCAGCATCGCGAGCAAAGCCTCGACCTTTTTCAGTTTGCACAAGTCATCAACGCTCATTTCAGCCGCGAGGAAAAACTCGACGTCATGGAAGGTGTCTGGCGGGTTATCTATGCCGACGGAGCGCTCGATAAGTACGAAGATGCCCTGGCCCGGCAACTTGCCACCCTGCTGCGTCTCGACCATAAAGATGTCATCGATCGCAAGGTGAAGGTTCTGGACGAAACCAGGGTTTCCGGGGCCGGGAGTTAGAGGCGTGAGGTGTGAGGTGTGAGGTCCGGATCACCACCCCTGATAAGCATTGTGTCCTGGAGTCAGCTGCTTGCCTGCGAAGTCCTGCTCCCGGGTGATCTGGCTGTTGACCTGACCGCCGGCAAGGGGAGAGACACTTGCCGGTTGGCGAGAGCTATTGGCCCGGCAGGTCAGGTGGTAGCATTTGATTTGCAAGCCTCGGCCCTCGAGCAGGCTGCAGCGCTTTTGCGGAATCATGACCTTGTTGTAATCTGCTGGCCCGGAGATCGAGCACTGCCGAAACAGTCCGGAGTTGTCCTGGTTCAAGC
>JBPPMD010000356.1:0-4378 GCA_051305875.1 Desulfuromonadales bacterium
GGACAAACACCGGGATGAAGACCTTAAGGGTGAGAACGATATTTCGATTCGCAATCGGGAAAAGAAACAGATCGATACCCTGCTAAAAGCCAGCGACAAGATCGACCGGTTCCTGAAAGAAAATGACGAACGTCTGGGGCGTTCCGGCAACGAGGTTCAAAGCAACATCACCGACAATGAAAGCGCCAAGATGAAGACCAGCAATGGTGTGATTCAGGGCTATGTCGGTGTCTCTGCGGTGGACAGCAAACATCAAATTGTTGTCAGCGCCGAAGCTTTTGGTCAAGGCCAGGAGCATGGACTGCTTGAACCAATGGTTGAGCAAATCGAAGAAGCTTTTGCAGCAGATGAGCAGAGCCCCTTGCAAGAGGGGAAGATTCTGGCGGACAGTGGTTATTACAACAAGGACTCGCTGGCGTTTCTAGAAGAGAAGAACATTAATGGCTATGTCGCGGATCACGGCTTCCGTTCCCGCGATCCCCGGTTTGCAACGGCCGGAGCGCACAAGCCCGTGACGCCGAAAGTGCCGAGCACCAAAAGTCGCTTTACTGTAGAAGATTTCAGCGTCGACATCGACAAACAAAGCTGTACCTGTCCGATGGGTAAAGAGTTGTGGCTTAAGTGCGCAAAGGCAAAAATCGACGATACAATCTTCATGCAGTTCCAGGGGCACAAAGCGGATTGCGACCAGTGCCCGGAACGTGCCAAATGCCTGCGCAGCGTCAAACAGCAAGGGGCACGGCAGGTCAATGTGAAGATCGGCAGTATCGTCAGAGAAAAGACCGGCCCGCTAGTGCGAATGAAACAGAAGATCGATTCATCGATTGGGCGTCATATTTACAGCATGCGCCTGGGGATAGTCGAACCGGTCTTCGGCCACATCAACGATGCGATCGGTATCAAAAGATTCACCCTGCGGGGCAAGAAGAAGGTCGACGGGCAGTGGAAGTTGATGAACATGTTGCACAATTTAACCAAGATCCATAGATTTGGAATGGCGGTGTAAAGAAAAGGGCAAAAAAGCTGCAAATAAGGGCTAATTCTCAGGTTAAACAAGTTGAGAGCTGGCTATAGCTGGGACAAGGCATTGGCTGGTAGGCTATCGTCCTGATAAGAAAAACTTTTTCTGGTCTTGGAAGTGCTCTCTTGAGAGGGTTTTTCTACAGTCTCGTTAGGCTGTTACTTTGAATGATCCTGTCGCTCTATACGTGGAAAGTATTCTTATTTATGAAATTATATCTTATGCAGCATGCCCTTGCCTACTCCGCAGAAGAGAACGCAGAAAGACCACTCAGTCCGGCTGGTGTCGACCAGGCAAAAGCGGCCGCCCGCGGGATAAAACGGCTTGGCTTGAGTTTCGACCTGATCATCGCCAGCCCGAAACGTCGCGCGCAACAGACTGCAGCCTTGATCGCTGAAGGAGTGCGTTTTCCCTACAGCGACATTCTGACAACCGAGGCAATTCTTCCGGACTCTGCGCCGCACGACTTGTTTGCACTGCTGCAGAAAGAATCAGCAGAAAGCCAGGTCCTGGTGGTAGGTCACCTGCCGCACCTGGAAAAACTTGCCAGCGATCTGCTGCGGGGGGGAGAACTGCTTATTGAGAATGCCGGTCTGACCTGTTTCGACATCTCCGGGTCAAGGTCGGCAAAGCTTGAATTCCACCTGAGGTCAGGACAGCTGGTTCTCTGATCTGTTTATCCACATCCCGGATGCTTACAACAGCACCTCTTCAGCGCAGCCAATTTCAATAAATCTCTTTACTTATAACGTGTATCATCTGAGCCTTCACCTGTAAAATAGCGTTTGTTTTCGTTAAGGTTTGTTGTATAAAGGACATTGCCTCTGCATTCTGAGAGGGAGTTGTGTTTGGTTTCTATGGGGTAGCTGTCTCAGCACATTCTAGGAGGTGACACGATGAATCTGCATGGATTGAAGAGTCACGGTCGGGTGGGCGTTGTTCTGCCTGTCCTGCTGGCAATGCTTTGGGGGGCTCCGGTGTCGGCGTTCCAGTTCAACCTCGGCGAGGTCAATGGGAGTTTCGACAGCACGCTCTCCTATGGCCTGAGCTGGCGGGTGGCTGATCGCGATAAGGACCTGATCGGGCTGCAGGAAGGCGGCAGGGCCTACTCTCACAATTATGACGACGGCAACCTCAACTACGACCAGGGCGAACTGATCAGCAACACAGTCAAGATCACCAGTGAACTGGCCCTCGATTACAGGAACTTCGGCCTGTTCGTCCGCGGCTCAGCCTTCTACGACTTCGAGAACATGGACCAGGACCGTGAGCGTACGGAATTAAGCGATGAAGCCCTCGATCTGGTTGGCAAGGACGCCGATCTGCTCGACGCCTACCTCTGGTGGAACTTCCATGCAGGCGATATGCCTGGCCAGTTTCGGGTCGGCGACCAGGTGCTGAGCTGGGGGGAGAGCACCTTCATCCAGAACGGCATCAACGTCATCAACCCCTTCGATGTCAGCAAGCTGCGCGTGCCCGGCGCTGAGCTCAAGGAGGGCCTCGTGCCGGTCGGCATGGTTTCGGCATCGATCAGCCCCACCGAGAACCTGACTTTTGAAGCCTTCTACCAGTACGATTGGGAACAGGTCGAAATCGACCCGGCCGGCTCTTACTGGAGCACTAATGATTTTGCCGGTGACGGCGGCGAGAAAGTCATGCTCGGCTTTGGTGATGTTCCTGATATGGGCGACGCTTCGCCCTCAAGAACCCTGCTTGGCGTGCCGAGAGCACCTGATATCTACGCGGACAACGATGGCCAGTACGGTATTGCCATGCGTGTTTATGCCCCGGGGCTAAATGATACTGAGTTTGGATTCTATTTCATGAACTACCACAGCCGCTTGCCAATAATCAGCTCATGGACAGGTAGTGCTGCAGGTCTGGCTGCTGCGGGCAATATGGCGAATGTTACAGCAACAATCGTAGGAACCTATTTAGGGAATCCGACTTCCACCTTGCCCGCGCTTGTCGGTGCGGGAATGGGCGCCGGGGCCTCGCAAGTTCAAGCCGGGGCCATCGCACAAACGGTACTGGGCTTGGCTGCAGCCGTTCCGCCAGAGATAATTGTGGATGTCCTGACAAACCCCGAGAATCCCCTTAACGCGAGATTGGTAAGTGCAGCAACCGCTGCAGCCACCGACGCATATGCGAAAACTGCCCGTTATCAAGTCGAATATCCTGAAGACATCAAACTTTTCGGCGTGAGTTTCAATACCGTTCTGCCAAATTCGGGGATTGCTCTGCAGGGGGAGATTTCACATCGGCAGGACGTCCCGCTGCAAATCGATGACCTGGAGTTGCTCTTAGCCACACTAGAGCCGTTAGGCATTGCCTCAACCTGGGCTGACCCTTCGAACCCATATAACCCGACGAATTTCAACGAAATTCCCTTCTATTCTCAGTATTCAGCAGTTTCTCCCTTGGATATCGTCGCTAATGGCGGAAACTCGATCTATATAGCAGGCTACGAAGAGCTTGATGTCACCCAGGCGCAGACAACTGCGACAAAACTGTTCGGGCCCATCTTAGGTGCAGATCAATTTACCCTGGTCGGTGAAGTAGGCGTAACGCATGTGCACAATATGCCGAGCAAAGATAAGTTGCGCTTCGACGGACCTGGAACACCTGTATCCGGGAATTCTCTGCATGAGGACAACGCAACCTACCCCTGGGCGGCCCACGACAACAAACCAGCTGAACCCTCCGGGGCTTTCGCCGACGCCACCTCCTGGGGCTACCGCCTGGTGGGCAAGCTCGACTTCAACGATGCCATCGGCGCCGTCACGTTGTCGCCGCGCATCGCCTGGGCACACGATGTCGACGGCACCACCCCCGGACCCGGCGGCAACTTCGTAGAACATCGCAAGGCGATCACCATCGGCATCGGCGCCGATTACCAGAACACCTGGGCGGCAGACCTGAGCTATACCGACTTCTTTGGCGCCGGTCGCTACAACCTGATCAACGACCGGGATTTCGTGGCCATCAATATTAAATATTCCTTCTAATCCGAATGGGGAGAATTATGAAAAATAGAATATACGTGATATCGCTACTTCTTCTCGCCGGCATGCTTCTGTCAAACCAAGGGTTCGCAGCCATTACGGCTGACCAGGCAGAGCGCCTTGGCAAGGACCTCACGCCGATGGGCGGCGAAAAAGCCGGCAACACCGACGGTTCGATTCCTTCCTGGGACGGCGGCATCACCACACCGCCGGCCGGTTATCAGAAAGGGATGCACCATCCCGATCCTTATGCCGCTGACCAGGTGCTTCTCACCGTGACTGCAGACAACATGGGAGAGTATTCCGACAAGCTGACTGCCGGCCAGCAGGCGATGCTCAAGGCCTATCCGAC
>JBPPMD010000009.1:0-3320 GCA_051305875.1 Desulfuromonadales bacterium
CTGGATCTTGAGGAGTTGAGTGCATAGGGCCATTCCGGGCTTCTCACAGGCTGACCGGGATTTCTAGTCGTCACACATTCATAAACGGGACAGTCCCCTGAAAACCGGGGACAGTCCCTAGGAGCCAGACAAATGACACCGGAACTGATCCCGTTTCTTGCGGTCGCTATTTCCATCGTCGCCATGATGTATGCCAGTGTTGGTCATGGCGGCGCCTCCGGCTACCTGGCCATCATGGCCCTGTTCAGTCTGCACCCCGAGGCACTCAAACCAACGGCGCTGGTGCTCAATATCGTTGTCGCCGGGGTCGGCACCTGCCTTTATTGCAGTGCCGGGCAGTTCTCATGGAGAGTATTCTGGCCTTTTGTCATAACTTCTATCCCGGCCAGCTTTCTCGGTGGATATTTCAGCTTGCCGCCGGAGTTTTACCGTCCGGCACTCGGCCTGGTGCTTCTTTTTGCCGCATGGCGACTGTTTGTGCGTAAGCGGCAAGTGGATGGAGATATCCGTCTGCCGAGCATCAACATCGCCATGCTGGTCGGTGCCGGTCTCGGCTTCGCCTCTGGTTTGATCGGTGTCGGCGGCGGCATCTTT
Source organism: Desulfuromonadales bacterium (assembly GCA_051305875.1). Classification (GTDB taxonomy): domain Bacteria; phylum Desulfobacterota; class Desulfuromonadia; order Desulfuromonadales; family BM103; genus M0040. The sequence continues at coordinate 595 of JBPPMD010000009.1, forward strand.
CTCAGCCCTTTGATGATTTTGCTTGGCTGGGCAAGGGTACGTGAAGTGTCCGGCATCGCCGCCCTATTTATTTTAGTGAATTCAATTTCTGGTCTGATGGGTCACATGAGCAGCCTGCAACATGTACCGGACTACGCCCCGCTGTTGGCAGCAGTGGCCTTGGTCGGCGGGTCTATCGGTGCCCTGTGCGGCAGCCGTTACCTGCCGGTTGCGACCATTCTCAAAGCGATGTCGTTCATGCTGGTGATGGCAGGGGGCAAGATGTTTCTACTGTAGATGAAAGGAGGACGTTTCCACTTGAACCATGATTGTCAATAAGGCAATCTAGGAATCTGACGGACACTCCATGAGCTGGCTGCAAATCCGGCCGTTTGGCTCGTATCATCCGAAAGGCTCCTGGATTATGCCAAAATCAGCTTTCAGTGCCCTAGAGAACAGCGTACAGACCTTTCTCGGTGGAGCGAAGGTCTCGCTTGCCGAACTGCAAAAGGGTGAACCGATTCCCGAGCCGGAAAACCAGCGCGAGATTATCGTCAGGATTGAGATTGACGGGGTGGTTTATCTGTTCCGGGCCCGGCGCAAGGAATTGGCCTTTACCGCCACGGAAAAGAGTTTTATCAATGAACTGCTCATGGCATTCGAGGTTCTGTTCGCCGGGTTTTCAGCCAAGGGTTATGCTGCACACTTTCGCACCGCTCTGTTGACCTCACTCAATGACATTGCCGTGGCCCGTTACATTCGCAGCGATAGCAAGGGTATCTTCTGGCCGATTCAGCGCATGATCCAGCTCCTCAAAAACCTCTCCTACCAGCGATACGAAGGGACTCCGGCAACCACCGGCTTTCTCGTCTACCGTAACCAGCTCGAAGACTTTCTGGCATCTCTGGGCAAAGCCCGCGCCGACTGGCTTGATCTTGGTGATGACCGGCGGCGGATTACCGGGGATTTTTTTCGCAACCCCCTCTCGTATCGGTTTGTCGACGGCTATCAGGCGTTGTTTGTCTGCGATATCAGTATGAATGTCAAAGGGACCATCCGTACCAGGGCAACCGGACCACGCGACAACATTGTCCAGCTGTCCAACCGTGAGACGATCTCGTTGTTGGCCAAAGCCGGCGCCGGCGCCTTTGCTGTTTATGTCAACAAAGCTTCGGAAGTCGAGATCGTGCTTGATACGGACAAGCTGCTGCTCTGGCGCAAAGGTTACTGGGGGATTTACGATCCTGACATCTTGCGCGAATTCCTGAGCGGCAAGCTTGAAAAACGCTCCATCGAGCATCTGGTCTGGTCGGTCTACGCGCTCTCCAAGGCACGTCATGGCACGGTAATTCTGGTCGCCGATGGCAAAACCGACCTGGATGCCTTGCGCAAGGGTTCAGTGGGCGGCCGCGATCCACTCAGCCGCGCCCTGGTCCGGCATGTGCGCGGTACCAAGATCGGCGCCCTGCAGCGCTCAGGCGAATTGAGCCGAATCCTCTCCTCAGATGGTTTGACCGTCATCAACCGCAAAGGTGAATTACTCGATACCGGCGTCATCATTGATACCTCCCGGGTCAGTGAGCTGGTCACCGGCGGCGGACGAACTACGGCCGCGACGGCCGCCTCGCATTTTGGGAGCGTGATCAAGGTCTCCGAGGACGGTCCGTTGGAGCTGTTTCGCGATGGCCGCAGTATTTATCGTTTCGGCTAGGAGACTGTCGGTCAGGACGCGGACTTTACTCCTCAACCGCGAAGCACAGCGCGTAGTCACTGCAAACGCCACAATTCGGCGCCTTGCACATCACCCCGCCATTGCGATCACAAACCTGTTTATACAGATACCGCTTCCAGCGCATGTTCTGATGATTGGCAACCGCCAGAGAGGGAAGATAACGGCGAATGACGTCAGTCAGTTGCGGGCGCTCGAACAGCCCCATGGCGATCCAGAGGTGACCGGGAAGTGCGGCGCGGGCGGCTAGAATATGTGCCAGCCACACAGATCTGTGCAGATTGCGGTTATCGGCTTCGACGGCAACATGTGAGAGCAGAATCGCCAGGACCTCGCTGTTGCGTAAGGGAGGGAGTGTTTCGGTCGGCTCTGAAGATTTCACGAATAAGCTATGATCAACACCCGGGAAATAAGTTTCCAGGGTAGCGACAAGGTCACCTTTGTCCAAGCCGAGAGCTGCAGCCGTTTCGTATGGCTCCTGGGCGACGACAGCGAACAGGCATGCGAACAGGTGACGGTCCTCATCCGTGACCCGGTCGGGTTTCCGTGAACTGACAAGGGCTGCATAGACCGGATCCGCGGCCGTCACGCGCGCCTCGTGTTCGGCTTCCTGCGGCATGCTGGCCTGGACCGGACGACGATTATTTCTGGCACTTTTGATCGCAGCATGAAGCGCCTGCACAGCCAACTGAGCACAGTAGTCGCGCTCCGCAGGAATCCCTTTCAGGGCGGCATCAAGGCGTTTCGCGTCGATTGCCTGGACATCATCAAGCGTACAGCCAATCGACAGGTCCGCAGCCATGGCGCAGGCCGCCATGGAGAAGCCACAGCCAAAGACCTGGTAGCGGACATCGGTCAACCGGTTACGTTCAACCTTGAGAGTGAAGCGTACGGCCAGACGGCTGCCGGATTCCTGTGTATCCAGGCCGATCTCTCCGGTGCCATCGGCATCCTGCAAAGTGCCGGCGCGGCGGGTGTCGGTGGCCCACCGGCGAATGGTGTCGCTGTATCCGATCAT
>JBPPMD010000081.1:0-4181 GCA_051305875.1 Desulfuromonadales bacterium
GAATCAACACCACCGGAAAGACCGAGGATGACTTCCTCTTCACCAACCTGCGTGCGGATTCGCGCGACTGCATCCTCGACAATCTGCCCGGGTGTCCAATTTCCGGTGCATCCACAGATCTTGCGCACAAAAGTATCGATCAACAACTCGCCTCGCGGCGTATGGTTGACTTCGGGATGAAACTGCACACCGTAAAAGTTTCGCTCAACATTCTGGATACCGCAAACCGGAGCGTTATCGGTGGCTGCAATCTCTTCAAAACCTTGCGGCACAATCTCAACGTGATCGCCATGACTCATCCAGACCGGGCTATGTCCATCGATAAAGAAACCGTCAAAGAGTGGACCGGGGGTTCCCTTGGCCAGCAGATCGGCATGACCATACTCGCGCTTGCCGGCCGGCACGACCTTGCCACCGAAGTGATGACACAGCAACTGCATGCCGTAACAAATACCAAGGACCGGCACACCAAGTTCGAAAAGTTCCCCATCTATGAGCGGAGCACCCTCATCATAGACTGATTTCGGCCCTCCTGAGAGGATAATGCCTGTCGCTTTGAAAGCCTTGATCTCATTCAGGTTCATATCAAAAGGGTGAAGTTCGCAATAGACGTGCGTCTCACGCACCCGCCGTGCTATCAACTGGGTGTATTGAGATCCAAAATCGAGGATGAGTATCTTTTCAGAATGAATATCTTGCATTGCATCAATTCCAGGGCAAAGGTGAGAAGTGAGATGATCAGTTCTTCTCAATCCGGTAGTTCGGTGCTTCGTGCGTGATGTTGACATCATGAACGTGCGACTCACGCAGGCCGGCGTTTGTAATGCGCATGAACTTACCGTTTTCCTGTAATTCCTTGATCGTCCGGCACCCGGTGTAGCCCATGCCGGAACGCAAACCGCCCATCAGTTGATGGATATTGGCAGAGAGGGGTCCGCGGAACGGCACGCGGCCCTCAATCCCTTCCGGTACAAGTTTTACGTCAATTTCTTCACCCTGGAAATAGCGGTCCTTGCTCCCCAGCTTCATGGCGCCGATACTGCCCATACCACGATAGGTTTTATACGTTCGTCCCTGAAAAAGAATCGTCTCACCGGGTGATTCATCTGTTCCGGCAAAAAGCGAACCGATCATGATCGTATCGGCACCGGCAGCAATCGCTTTCGGCAGTTCACCGGAGTATTTGATTCCGCCGTCGGCTATTAACGGTACACCAAGTTTGCGGGTGATTTTGGAGACATCGGCGATTGCGGTAATCTGCGGAACACCGACACCTGCAACCACGCGGGTGGTGCAGATTGAACCGGGACCGATGCCGACCTTGACGGCATTGGCGCCAGCCTTGATCAAAGACTCAGCAGCAGCAGCGGTTGCGATATTGCCGGCGATCAGAGAGAGAGCAGGATAATTGCGCCGGGTCTCGATAAGCGCATCGAGCACCCCTTGTGAATGGCCATGAGCCGTATCGATGATGATTGCATCGACCCCGGTCTTCATCAACAGGTCAAGGCGCTCATACAGATCGTCACCAACGCCGACGGCTGCGCCAACCCGCAGGCGGCCCATATCATCTTTGCAGGCGTTGGGGTATTTGCGGACTTTTTCAATGTCCTTGATGGTAATCAGCCCTTTAAGTACGAAGTGATCATCAACAACCAGCAGTTTCTCAATACGGTGCTCATGAAGATGTTTCTTGGCCTCTTCGAGCGTTGTGCCTGGGGGCACCGTGACCAGCTTTTCTTTAGTCATGACGTTGGAAATCGGCTGATCGAGCTTGGTTTCAAAACGCAGGTCGCGATTGGTGAGGATACCGACCAGAAGGCCGTTTTTGGTGATCGGGACTCCAGAGATACGATATTTTTCCATCAACTCCAGAGCTTCGTAAATCTTTTGATCGGGGTCCATGGTGATCGGGTCAACAATCATACCACTTTCGGACTTCTTGACCTGATCGACCTCCATGGCCTGAGCGGCCGGAGACATATTCTTGTGAACAATGCCAATACCACCCTCGCGAGCCATAGCAATCGCCGTACGCGCCTCGGTGACTGTATCCATTGCTGCAGAGAGCAAGGGGATATTCAGTTTTATCTGGGGGGTCAGGTAAGAGGTCAGGTCGGCATCGCGCGGCAGAACTTTGGAATGGGCGGGGAGAAGTAAAACATCATCGAAGGTCAAGCCTTCGCGAATCTCGGAATCGAGCATCGCCAATATCTCCATATGGGGGCTGGGGGTGAAATAATTAATCGCTATGTTTAGTTCAGGACAGCAGACCAGTCAAGGAGAATCGACGGTGGGTTGAGGCCTGGCAAAACCACGCCAGCCTCCAGCCTCCAGCCTCCAGCCTCCAGCTCGTCCTAATACCATACTTCCTGCAGGCACAAGCCATGCGCCGGCGCAGTTGGCCCGCAAATTAGACCTTCCTCTCCACGCAAAAGTTTCGGCAGATCACTTGCCGACCGCTTGCCCTGGCCGATTTCAACCAGGGTACCAACAAGAATTCGGACCATGTTCCTCAAAAAACCCGAGCCTTTGAGATCAACATAAACGAGATGTCGATCGGCGACAACCTCTGCCTGAAAAATCTCACGGACACTCGTTTTAGCAACGCAACCGGAGGAACGAAAGGCTTGAAAATCGTGTTTACCAACTAAAGAATCGGCAGCTATGCGCATCTCAGCCAGGTTCAGACTGCCGCGCAGGTGCCAGGACGTGCGGGCGGCGAGAGGTGACCGCACATTGTTATTGTAGATCGAATAACGATACCATTTACCCTTGGCCGAAAAACGCGCATGAAAACCCTCCTGCATTTCAAGAGCTTCCCGTATGACCACATCTCTGGGGAGAAAACGATTGACCCCTTCCCGAAAAGCTTGCAGGGGCAGGTTGCTTGCTGTCAGAAAATGAGCGGCCATATTAAGAGCATGCACCCCGGCATCAGTTCTTCCGGAAGAATGGATACGAACCTCTTGCCCCAGGACTTGTACCAGAGCTGCTTCAACAACCTCTTGAACCGCAAGCCCGTTGGGCTGGATTTGCCAACCGACGTAGGCACTGCCGTCGTATTCAATCATCAGGAGAATTGTGCGCATGCCATCAACCCGCTAACCAATAAAAGAACACCACCATGGCGATGGTTAAAGAAAAGAGTCGATCATGCAAGGCCAAGGGCATCAATGGAGACAACTCAGCCGGACAGTGCAAGGAGTTCCCAGCTCCGGCGATACGATGCGCAATCAAGTCGCCTCGATTCGCCAGACGCAAAACAAAGCCATGCAGTTTCTGCCTCCACATAGACCAACGCCCGGTTTCGTTACTCAAAGTGGGTTCGGCATGGTTGTCGACTTCAGAGGTACTGCAGGCATGGATTTCTTCCTGAACAACCGGAATAAAATCCATGGTGAGCGATAAGATTTTCTGCCACTCTTCGGTTTTAAAACCCAACCGTTGCAAAGGCTGCACAAACCAGCCGAACGTTCCGGACAAAGTTTCTGTGGAGGTAGTTATAGCCAGAAGTGCAGACACCATAATAGCCATAAGCATTTGCACACAGACAAAAGACCCCATCAGCAAACCATCGAGAGAAAGCCAACTGATTCCCCAAAGAGTGCGTCCGGAAGACAACAGCAGGTGCATCAACAAGGTAAACAGCAATAGCCATCGAAGCATCCAGCAAACACGCCAGAGAGAACCGGTATAAAGGGAAGTCAGCCGGACAGCCAAGACAACTGTGGCGATCAGGGGGAAAAGCTCAATCCAGTCTGTCGCAGCAAAGGTGAGGACCACCAGAAGAAGACTCGACAAAACTTTCACCCGGGGGTCAAGCCTGTGCAGGAGTGTTTGCCCGGAATGATAAAGTCCTTTTTCAGAGGCTGCGATCAAGTCTTGTACCTTAATACATTCGGGGGGCCAAACGGCCCCCCGGAATCGAGTCAGATTAATTCATGATGCAGGCAGTAGATAAGCAAAACAGTTCGTGCCTGAATGGTTCAAGATTGTTCCAAAATGATGCGAAGCATGCGTCGCAGTGGCTCTGCTGCCCCCCAAAGTAATTGATCCCCGCAGGTAAAAGCGGAAACATACTGAGGCCCCATCTTCATTTTGCGAACCCGGCCAACCGGGACAGCAAGCGTTCCGGAGACGGCCGTGGGGGTCAATCCTGCCAGAGAGTCTGTCTTGGT
>JBPPMD010000082.1:0-23174 GCA_051305875.1 Desulfuromonadales bacterium
CAGCTCCCTTACTCAACAGCACAGCATGTGGGCTGCAGCTGTTGCTTGCGGGAAGTTAAGTGACAACGTTGGACGCAGGCAATGGCTGCAGACCACATGCACTCGCTTATGTGCTGAATAGTTACTGATCAGCTTGAGATTCTATTGTGCGTCCTATGTCTCAATGCCCTACAGAGCCCAGATATCCCATGTTCGGTTGCTCCATCCGGGCGATGACATTCTTCAATCCCGAGCTGAGGTCGGGGTACAGCAGGGTGACATCAAGTTGTTCCATCATTTTGCGGTTGTCCATGCGCCGGGTTTCCGTCAGGTAGGAGAGCATCATCGGATTCATGACCTGCTGCGCCTCTTGCATGTCGATTTGCTGCAATCGCGGCAGGCCGAGCAGATCGCAGACGGTATTGAAATACTGAGTCATCGTGCCCGGCTGACCATCACTGACATTAAAGATATCGCCAGCGACTGCTTTTTCAGCGGCTCTGATACAGACGTCGGCCAGATCATCAGCATGAATGCGATTGGTCGGTGGCGATTCCTCCTCACGTAAAATCGGATGTCCCTGCTGAATTCTCGCCAGGGGCAAACGACCGGGACCATAGATGCCTGTCACCCGAAGGATTGCCACTGGTACAGCGCGTCTCTTTGACCACTCCAACAGCGTTGTCTCGGCATCGGCACGACGTTGCGCTCGGCTGGTCTGCGGGTTGATCGGCGTTTGTTCTGTAACCCACTCACCACGGCAATCACCGTACACGCCACTGGTACTGATATAGACGACTTTGGCGGGCACTTGTCCGGAGTCAGCAGCCTGGCAGAAGTTGCGCATACGGCTGTCAAATGGGCCACCTCCCGGTGGCGGAGCAAAATAGAAGATCAGCTTACCAGCGGTCGGCAACGCATTCTGCGAGGCCGCATCATCCAGATTCGCCATAACCGGATCAATCCCCAGGGCGAGTAAACGTCCTGCACTCGCCTCGGAACGAGCCAATCCAATGACATTGCCACCGACCTGTTGTACCAGACGGGCAACCCGCACACCGATATCGCCGCAACCGACAATCAGAACATCTTTCAGCATGTTATGCTCTTCGTTCATCAAATATCCTCATTGCAATGATTTTTGCACAATCTCACCGACATCCGTGGACAAACGATCCTGTGCCTGAATACGTTCCAATTGCCGGCGCATCAATTGCTGGCGATCACCGTCATAACGCCGCCAGCGGCTTAAAGGCGAGATCATCCTGGCAGCCACCTGCGGATTGAGCGCGTCGAGCTCGAGAACCCGGTCGGCAACGAAGGCATATCCGGCACCGGACAGATCATGGAAACATGCCGGATTGCCGTGGGCAAAGACTCCAATCAGGGCGCGCACACGATTCGGGTTGCGCATGGTGAAGGCCGGATGTTCCATCAACTCCTTGACTTTGGCCAGGGTCTCCTGGCGGGGTGCGCTTGCCTGCAGGCTGAACCATTTATCGATCACCAGGGAATCGTCCTGAAACTGGTAGTAAAATGCAGCCAGAGCCTCCTGCCACTTCGGCAGACGATTGTACACCAGGCAGGTCAGCGCCGCCATACGATCCGTCATGTTGTCGGACTCGGCAAACTGTTCAAAGCACGCCTGCCGGATCCCGGGATCCGGCAAGAGCGTTACGTAGGAGAGGCAGAGATTTTTCAGGCTACGCCGGCCGATTGCCCGGGCTTGCAGAGAATAAAGACCCTTGTCCTGCATAGCCAGCATGACTGCATTGAACTCACTTTGCAGCTCCAGCGCCAAAGCCTTGCGCAAGGCTTCCCGAGCCGCGTGAATAGCCCCCGGGTCGGCAATGGTCATGGCTTCCGCCAACTCCATCTCGGCGGGCAAGGTCAGCGCCAGGGCCAGCAAGGCTGGATCAGCAGCCTTGTCGGTCAAGGCACAACGGAAAGCGGCCAGGAAATCCCCGGGGACATCCGGCTGCCTGCCAGCCCCGAGGTCGTCAATCATCTCAAGCATGACATCGGTTGCGAGGCGCTGTCCTGCCTCCCAACGGTTGAACGCATCGCTGTCACGGGCAAACAGGAAGGCCAGCTCTTCTCTGCTGTAAGGGTAATGAGCTTTGACCGGTGCCGAGAAGTTACGCAACAATGACGGAACCGGGCTCACCGGTACATTGATAAAAGTGAAGGTCTGTTCAGCAGCGACAACCCTTAAAGTCAGGGAAGCTTCTGCAGCCAATTCTTCTCCTACCAATTGCAACGGCAGATCATGACCGTCCGGACCAAGCAAGCCAACTTTCAGCGGGATCAGGAAAGGTTGTTTATCAGTCTGCCCCGGAGTTTCCGGACAGGTCTGACGGACGTGCAGTCGGAACTCTTTGGCGGCCTCATCATAGACACCGCTGATATCGAGGACCGGCGTCCCCGCCTGACTGTACCAGCGCTTGAATTGGTTGAAATCGACATCATTGGCATCGGTCATGGCTGCAAAGAAATCGTCCGTGGTCACCGCCTGACCGTCATGCCGCCGGAAATAGAGATCCAGCCCGCGCCGAAAGCCCTCTTCACCGAGCAGGGTCTGATACATGCGGATGACTTCAGCCCCTTTGTTGTAGATCGTGGCCGTATAGAAGTTGTTGATCTCAATGTACGACTCGGGTCGCACCGGATGAGCCATGGGACCGGCATCTTCAGGGAACTGCGCATTGCGTAGCAAGCGCACCTCGCTGATCCGCTTGACCGCCTTTGATCCCATGTCGGCGGAGAATTCCTGGTCGCGAAAAACCGTCAGGCCTTCCTTGAGACTGAGCTGGAACCAGTCCCGGCAGGTGACCCGATTGCCGGTCCAGTTGTGGAAATATTCGTGGCCGATGACGCCTTCAATACCCTGGAAGTCGGCATCCGTAGCCGTCTCGGGCCGCGCAAGGACATACTTGGAATTAAAGACGTTCAACCCCTTGTTTTCCATCGCTCCCATGTTGAAATCATCGGTGGCGACAACCTTGTACTCATCCAGGTCATATTCGAGTCCAAAGGTCTCCTCATCCCAGCGCATGGCGTTGATCAGTGAGGCCATTGCATGGTCGCATTTGTAACGATTACGCTTTTCGACAAAAATTTGCAGGCCGACCTTGCGACCCGACATGGTGGTGAAGCTGTCTTCAATGACTGTCAGCCGCCCCGCCACCATGGCAAACAGATAGCTCGGTTTCAGGAATGGATCTTCAAAGGTGGCATAGTGACGGCCATCATCAAGAATTCCGGAGTCAATCAGATTGCCGTTGGCCAGCAGTATCGGAGAGCTGTCGGCATCTGCCACCAGGGTCGTGGTGTAGCGGGCCATGACGTCAGGCCGATCCGGATAATAGGTGATTTTGCGAAAGCCCTGGGCTTCGCACTGGGTGCAATAGAGGCCGCTCGCCAGGTAAAGCCCTTCGAGAGCCGTGTTGGCGTCCGGATTAATCTCTACCAGCGTCTCCAGGGCAAACTGCTCCGGTACACCGGGAATCGTCAACGTTTCGCTGTCCACAATATACTCGTCAGCCGACAGTGCCCTGCCATCGAGCATGACGTGCAGCAGCTGCAGTTGCCGGCCGTCAAGCTGCAGCGTCCCTTGCAATTCCGCACAGTCCGGGTTAACACGCACCTGCAGTCGGGCGCGCACTCTGGTGCATGTGGGCTCAAGTTCTACGTAGAGATCAATGGTGTCGACCAGATATACGGGCGGCCGATAATCTTCAAGACGGATCATTTTTAATGCGTGTTTCATCTGTGTCCTTTTCCTTTTGTAATTTATATCAACAGCAAGATACCACGCATTCTGCACATGTAGAAAGGGCAATCCCCCTGTAATATGGGTCAACCTGTCGGATTTGCATCCGGCTCAGGAAGAGTCCGGCAGGCTTAAAGAATCTTGTTTTCATAGCTTGCGTGTTTGCACTAATATCAGTTATCACTCTCAAGAGGAGACATCTTGGAACTTTGGCGCAACATCCGCTCCGCATACAAACCGCTCGGCGGCCTTCTTGTCATCCCCCTGCTGGGTCTCCTCGACCTGCTCAGCGGTACCGAGCTCTCTTTTTCAATATTCTATTTAGCACCGATCTTCTGGCTGACCTGGAGGTATGGTCTGACGCTTGGTATTTTTGCTTCCCTGCTGTCTGCTGCAGTATGGCTGTTTGCTGAGATCATAGCGGGACATACTTTCCAGCTGCCCTGGGCGTTATACTGGAACATGACGGTGCGGCTAGGTATCTTCTTGCTTGTTACTATTCTTTTGGACAAGTTCAAGTCCAACGTGGAGCGGAGTCGCCTGCTTGAACGGCTGTTTTTTCATGATTTACTCAACCTGGCCGGAAGCCTGCGTGGTTTTATCGAATTGCTCCAGGACGGGGACCTGCAAGACAAGCAGCAGGTTACCAAGCTCCTTGAAGAAACCACCGAACACATCATAGACGAAATCGAGACTCAGCAGATTTTAAGCGCTGCCGAAAACAGGAAACTGACTGTCAACGCCGAGTATCTGCAGGTCCGACCTCTTTTGGACACCCTGCTGGCGATTTACCGGCATCATCAATGTATCGGAAACCGGAATCTTGTCCTCTCAGAGCCGGTCGATGATTTTTTGCTGCAGAGCGACCCGGCACTTTTGACCCGGATTCTTGGCAACCTGATCAAGAATGCCCTTGAGGCAACACCACCAGCGGGGACCGTACGGATGGCTTGCAAGGAGGTTGGAGACGAGGCTGTTTTTACTGTCAACAACCCCGGAGAGATCCCTGAGCAGGTCCGCAAAAAAATCTTCCGGGGCAGAGTCTCTACCAAGAGCCGAAATCGAGGTCTCGGTTTGCACAGCATTCAGCTGCTGGTTGACGTCCTCGGCGGCAAGGTGGAAGTGACCAGCAGTTCCGACGAGGGGACCACTTTCCTGGTCCGCCTGCCTAAAGCCAATGGGCGGGGCAACACCACTTCAGCCTGAACGACTCTATAGCATACAAGGCTTAATTGTTTGGTTCTATAACCCCATGCCACCAGGCACCAAGAAGTGCGTATTATCCTGTAAAGATCGAACATTTCGATCTCGCATTTTTGATGTTCTAATAAAACTGTTTACTAAACGGATGCAACCCGATGGTCTACACTACCGCATTCTGGGCCATGGCACTGGCCAACCTCTGTCATACCGCCAGTTTCAGCGCTTTTTTTTTACTGCCTCTCTTCGTCCTTGATCACGGTGGCAACCAGGGTGACATTGGTGTGATCATGGGCGTATTCGCTCTGGCGTCGGCGCTATGTCGCCCATGGGTAGCCGAAATGATCGACCGCATAGGCCGCAAGCGCAGTTACACCGTTGGCAGCCTCCTCATGCTGGTTTCACCCTTTCTCTACATATTCATTCAGGATCCGCTCGGCGCAAACTATCCCCTCTTCCTGCTGCTCCGTGCTGTCCACGGCGTAGGGCTGGCCATCTGTTTCACCGCGGTGTTCACCTTCATGGCAGACATCCTGCCGCCGGATCGTCTCAATGAGGGAATCGGCATGTTCGGCATCTCAGGGCTGCTCGGTATCGCCATCGGTCCTGTCGTCGCTGAAATCACCCTTGAGAACTTTGGTTTCTTCGGTCTCTTTCTAACCGCTGGCGCCCTCGCCGCCGTTGCACTATTCGTCCACCAGCCACTTAAGGAAAGCTGCCTGGAGCCCAGGTCGACGCAAGAAACCACTTTCTTCGGTTTGCTCAAACGAAAAAAGTTCATTGCGGTGGGGCTGCTTGCGCTGCTGTTCGGTTTCGGCGTCGCGGCAACCGGTGGCTTTGTGGCTCCGCTGGCCGCACAACGCAACCTCGGCTTTATCTCGGTGTATTTTTTCTGCTACTCGGGAGGGGCGATCGCCGTGCGCTTCATCGGCGGCTGGCTGGCAGACTCGCTGGGTGAGAAGCGCATCCTGCCCTACGGCATCGCCTTGTACATGGCGGGACTTTTCCTCCTGCCATTCACGTACAACCAGGTGACACTCTGTGCTGCCGGGATTCTTTCCGGAATCGGCCACGGCCTGCTCTTTCCGCTGTTGAACACTATGGCCGTCCGAGATGAGCCGGCCGCAATCCGCGGCAAGGCAACCGGGATTTTTACCGGAGGAATTGATACGGGAATCTTTGCAGGATCGCTGATGTTAGGCTATATTGGCGACTGGTTCGGCCTGGATGTCCTGTTTGTCTGTGCGGGGCTGAGTATGGCAACGGCGCTGGTCCTTTTACATCTTCGCAATTCACGTTCCGCAGCATAGACTCAGCAGGTACCATGAACGACATCAAAGGGTTTTACGAAGGCACTGAATATCACTCCCCTCAGCGCATAACCAGCTGGTGGTCGCGGCTGTTCCCCTCGCTCGTTTTTTACGGCAGGGCCATCTCGATTGTCTGGCACGCCAGCCGCAGGGTCAGGAAAGGTCATTATGATTCCGCTGACTGGCATGACGACAGCGCCAGGACTGTCAAGGCTCTGGAGGAGGTCGGCTGTCGACTGGAGGTGACTGGCATGGAACACCTCAAGGATATCGACCGGCCGTGCATCTTCATTGGCAACCACATGAGCACCCTGGAGACATTCGTGCTTCCTTCCCTGATCATGCCCCACGGTTTTGACCTGGCTTACGTAGTCAAACGCAGCCTGATCGACTACCCGGTCTTCGGTGATATCGTTAAAGCCCGAGATCCTGTGGTTGTCGACCGTATCAACCCGCGCGATGATCTTAAAGTGGTCATGGAAGAAGGCGCCCGCCGCCTTGAACAGGGACGTTCACTGATTATCTTTCCCCAGCATACACGGACGGTTGATTTCGATCCAAAGCAGTTCAACAGCATCGGCATCAAACTCGCCAGAAAGACCGGAGTAACCGTTGTGCCGGTCGCCCTGCTGACCTGGGCCTGGTCGACCGGGAGACTGATCAAGGACTTCGGCCCCATCATCCCGTCGAGAACCATCCACTTTGCCTTTGGCGAACCAATGGAAGTGATCGGCAAAGGGCAGGAAGAACAGCAGCGGATTGTCGATTTTATTCAAGGCAACCTGGAAGGCTGGAAGAAGGCTGAAGGCTGAAGGCTGGAGGCTGGCCTCGACACGTTTTTTTTCGTTCCTTATCCTGCGCTCCGCGTCTTGCGTTTCTCCCTTGACGCCCTGCAGACCCGTCACTATATTGAGCCTGCCGCAAACCGACTATAAGGAAAAATCATGGCCAAAGATTACTACGCTGCCCTGGGTCTGGAAAAGACTGCTGGAGCCGACCAGATCAAAAAAGCTTACCGCAAGCTGGCGATGAAATTCCATCCGGACAAAAATCCGGACAACAAGCAGGCGGAAGAGCGTTTCAAGGAGATCACCGAAGCCTACGCTGTGCTTTCTGACCCGGAGAAGAAACAGCAATACGATCAATTCGGCGATGCAGCTTTCCACAAGCGTTTCTCCCAGGAAGACATCTTCCGCAATGCCGATCTTGGCGACATCTTCCGTGAGTTTGGTTTTGGCGGTGGCGGTGATGATGTCTTCAGCCAGATCTTCGGCAGAGGCACCTCGGCTGGCAGACGACATCCTCGTCCGGCGAAAGGACAAGACTACCTGATGCGGTTGACCATCCCGTTTCGCCAGGCCATACTCGGCGGAGATCGCAGGGTTGACCTCGACCGCAACGGCCAGCTTGAGCAATTGCAGGTTCACATTCCGGCAGGCGTCGAGCCCGGGCAGAAACTGCGGATCGCAAAGAAAGGTGGTGCCAGCCCTTCCGGCGGTCCGGCCGGGGACCTGATGCTTGAAATCAACATCACAGGCGACCCCCGCTTTCGCCGCGAGGGCAAGGATCTCTATACGACAGTAGCAATCCCCTTTACCGGAGCTTGTCTCGGCACCTCAGTAGTGGTGGAGACACTGGAGGACGCCAAGCGTATCAAGATTAAACCCGGCACGCAGAACGGCAGCAAGATAAGGCTCAAAGGCTTTGGGGTTCCAGGGCGCGCCGGGAGTCATGCCGGTGATCTTTATGCTGTTATTGAAGTGCAAGTGCCGCTGGAATTGAGTGATGAGCAGAAGGAACTGCTGAGAACGTTGCAAGAATCCGGACTGTAGCCGGCCACGCTCAGAAGATGGAAGCCAATCGCGTATAGGCCTTATGCAGGCGGGTCGTTTCAGAAAGCAGCATCCCCTGCAGGAGCTTGACGCCAAGGGGCGGGTACCTGTCGATTAATATGTCGAAATTCTCCTGGGTGATGAGAATCAGTCCAGTATCCTCAATGGCCCGGGCTGTGCTGTTTCTGGGCCGTTGGACGACTGTGCAGCTGACCCCGATAGCGGCACCGCGGCTGAAGACCCCCACCACCACCTGCTTGTCAGGGAATTCCGTGTCCACCTTGAGCTGCACCCTGCCGGAGACGATGAAGGCGACATAGTTGCAGGTATCTCCCGATATCCAGATGTTGTCTCCGGCTTTCACCCTGCGGCAGCTGAAATACGGGCTGACTTCCTCGAGTTCAGCCTCTGCAAGAAAGCTGAAGAAGCCGAGCTCCCGCTTCATCTCCTTGCAGAGTCGCTCTGAGCAGTCTTCGCCGAGGCAGGTGTTTGCAAATGGTTGCAGAGGGTTCATCATTGGCCCGTCGTCTCTCCGGATGACTGGTGAAGCTCCGCGAGCTTCTCCTCCATGCGTGCAAAAAGCCCAGAGAAGCCCTCTTTGCGCACAATCTCGCCGTAAGTACTGCGATAGTTCCTGATCAGGCTGACCTCCTCGATCACGACGTCATAAACAAACCAATCGTCCTCTTTCAGCACCAGACGGTAATCGATGGGGATATGGGCATTGCCACTGTGGACCGTCGTCGCGACGTCGGCACGGTTCTCCTCGATCTTTTCCTCACCGTAGCTGACGGTTTCATCACTGTAGTCCTCGATGCGACCGATGTAGCTCGCCTCAAGCAAGTCGGAGAAGAGCGATATGAAGCGCTTCTGCTCAGCCGCTGTCGCGGTCTTCCAGTACTTGCCGAGAGTGCGTTGCGACATAATGGTGAAGTCGAATCGGGCACGAATCAGGCGGCTGAGAGTCTGCCGGCGCGGCTCTCCCTGAAGTTGTTTGTCACGCAGCACATCGATCACCTGATCTACTGTCGCCTGGACCTGTGCTTTCGGCAAGGCGGCCGAGTACGCCGGGAGCACGCATAGCGACAGGTAGCAGGATACCAGCATCAGGATTTTAAAGCATCTCATAGTCACACCTCTTTCAGGCCCGTTGCCGGGGCATCTACTTGTCGATCCTGGCTGCGCGGTTCTGCATATAAGCATTACGCACGAACAGATAAGGGTCAAGCGCCTCTTTCTTGATCGACTCGTAGGTGTCCCTGTCGAGTGAGAGGCCGTTGACCGTTTCGTAGGACTGAACGCCGATGACCTCGAGCTGTTTCATCTGCAGATAATAAGGGGACGACACCGGATACGCCAGTGAATCGGCTACACTTCCAACCGCATCCCGGGCATTCGATGGACCCAGAATCGGTATCACCAGGTAGAAACCGGCAGAAGTCCCGTAGTGTCCCAGCGTCTGACCGAAATCCTCGCCGTCGGTACTGGCCGGCTGTACGACCTCCAGATCAAAGAGTCCGGCCAGGCCAAAGGTCGAGTTGAAGAGAAAGCTGATCGATTCATCGACCGCTTTGCGGCCTTTGAATTGCAGCAGGGCGTTGACAACCCTGACCGGGGTTGCAAGGTTATGGAAGAAATTTCTCGTTGATTCACGCACCGGTACCGGCAAGACAGCCCGGTAGCCGCGTGCCACTGGTTTGAAGGCATAGAAGTAGAGCTTGTCGTTGAACCAGAAGACCCCGCGATTGAACGGTTCAATCGGGTCCCAGACTACCAGCTCCTCTTCATCGTCGTCCAGTTGCGTCCAATCCTGCTCAGTTGCCGACAGGCTGTCAGGCGTTGTCTCGCCAGCGTCGCTGGCCGCCCGGGTCACACCGCAAACACCGAACAGCAGAACGAGCGTCAGGCTCAGGACCAGCTTATGAATATTCAACATCGTCCGTTCCTTTTCCCGGAGCCGGTAACGGGCTCGTTACTTTTCAAAGATGTACTTACTGACCAGTTCTTCCAGGTTGATCGCCGACTCTGTCTCGATGATCCTGCCACCATCCTGGATCTCGACATCGGAACCGCCTGGAGAGATATCGATGTAACGGTCACCGATAATTCCCGCTGTACGCACCGACGCGATGCTGTCCTCCTGTAGGGTGATGCCGTTGTCGATCGCCAGTGTGACCACCGCCTCGTACCTGGTGGCATCAAAGCGGATATCATCGACCTTGCCGACCGGGACACCGGCGATTTCAACGATGGCGCCGCTCTTCAGGCCGGAAACCGAGCCGAAACTGGCGGTGAGCTGGTAGGTCGGGGAACCGAACAGGTTTATATCGCCAAGTCGCACGGAGAGCCATGCAAAACAGACAAAACCGACGACCACGAACAGGCCGACCACAATCTCAAGGTTAAATTTACGCATAAAAGTTGGCTTCCTCTTCGACACTCAAATAGAGCTGCCCCATGGTTTCCTCGACGAACGCCCGGATCAGGGGTTGGTCCGACATCTGGAAATCGTCTGGGGGCATACATCCCTGGACCTGGCCTTCGGCGAGCAGGGCAACCTCGTCGGCCAGTTTGAAAATCTTCGGTACATCATGGCTGACGATCACCGCTGTGTAACCAAGTTGCTGCTGGGTGTTATAAAAGAGCCGGTAAAGTTCGTTGCTCTTGTGCACATCCAGACCGGTGGTCGGCTCATCGAAAAACACCACTTTGGGATCGAGGATGAGAGCGCGCGCCAGCCCGACCCGCTTGCGCATACCGCCGCTGAGTTGGGCCGGGAACTTCTCCACGGCCTTCTCCATCCCCATCAGCGCAAGTTTTTCCATAA
This sequence comes from Desulfuromonadales bacterium, assembly GCA_051305875.1. Taxonomy (GTDB): domain Bacteria; phylum Desulfobacterota; class Desulfuromonadia; order Desulfuromonadales; family BM103; genus M0040. Next base: position 10,921 of record JBPPMD010000082.1, read on the forward strand.
CTTTATCCCGGATCCCATCCTCACTCAACCGGGTCCGTTCGCGCAACGGCAGGGCGATGTTGTCGTAGACGTTCATGGAATCGAACAGCGCAGCGTTCTGGAAGAGCACACCAAAGCTGCTGCGAATCTCGTCGAGTTCGCGGCGCTTGAGACGTCTCAGGTCACGGCCGAAAACCTTGACCGTGCCGCGGTCAGGGCTGATCAGGCCGAGCATATGCTTGATGATCACGCTCTTTCCCTGGCCGCTTGCACCGACGATTACCAGCGTCTGCCCCTCATGCACAACCAGGTCGACGCCGCGCAGCACCATTTGCCGGCCGAAACGCTTTTTCACACCGCTCAGCTCGATGACGGCTGTAGAACTGTCATGTGCTTGCGAGTTCATCATTTCCATCATAACACCACTACTCACGTCACATCATCAGGGCGCTGATCAGGTAATCCCAGACCAGGACGCTGACCGACGACAGAACGACAGCGTCCGTCGTCGTGCGGCTGACGCCCTCGGCACCAAAGCCACCGGATCGTTCAAGGTGCAGGTAAAAACCCTTGCAGGCCGTAATCCAGACCAGCAACAGGCCAAAGACCAGAGACTTCACCAACCCCATCTCTACATCGGCCCAGACCACGCTCGAGTACATCCCCTGGAAATAGGTACCCGCATTGATGCCAAACATACCGACTCCCACCAAGTAACCACCGAAGATACCGATCACATCGAAAAACGCCGTCAACAACGGCAGGGCAAAAATTCCGGCCAGCAGCTTCGGCGAAATCAGGTAACGGAACGGATCGATAGCCATGCATTCGAGGGCGTCGATCTGCTCCGAGTTGCGCATGATGCCGATTTCGGCGCAGATCGCCGAACCGGCCCGGCCAATAACCATCAGCGCAGTCAGCACCGGACCGAGTTCACGGATCAGGCTCAGGGCCACTGCTGAGCCGAGGAAGCCCTCAGAGCCGAACTTGCGCAGGGTATAATAGCCTTGCAGGCCAAGGACCATGCCGGTGAACAACCCGGTAAACAGAATGACAAAGGTTGAACGGGCACCGATGAAATGCACCTGGCGCAACACGGGATGAAGTTTGAAGGAAGAGGTGAAGAGGCTTTTGACGGTACGCACCAGGAACAGGCCCAGCCGCCCGGAAGATTCCAGGAACCCGAGAGTTTCATAGCCGATTTTTTCGAAGAAGGCGCGCATCAGAACAAAGAATTCCTCTATTCACACCCCCGGAAGGGAGGGCTCATAAACAATAACAGTTTACTTTACTGCTCAACAAGGAAGCAAGCCACACAGGACAAAAGTTGCTGATCAACCTGAATCAGCGCTCGCTCCAGCACGTAACGGGCGGGTCACAGAAGCGTAAAGGCGGTAGCGACAATACCATGCTTCAATGCCGACAGGAAGGATCATACATCATCGCCAGACGACCGCGGCTGGCAAGACAGTTAGCACAGACCTTGCCGGCATCGCCGTAACGTTCCGTGGCCAGGATCAAACCGGCTTCAACAGCCGCATCGTCCGGCAAGCTGTCCGGGTCGAATATTTGACCACAATGTAAACAGGGAATCATCTCACCCCTCATTCTGCAGCGACTCAATCACAAGGTCGGTCAGCGCCTGCAGGAAATCCTCGTGGTCGTTCAATGAGGGGGCTCTTTCGAAACGCGGCAGACCGATCGCTTCGGCGTGCATGCGCATCTCGTAGTCGATTTCCTGCAGCGTCTCGATATGATCCGAGACAAACGATACTGGCACGATCAAAACCCCGGGAGCCTTTTCAGCACCGAGTTGATCCAGCACGTCCAGAGTGTCGGGCTCCATCCATTGCACCGGCCCGCTGCGACTCTGAAAACCGAGGCGCCAGGGACGTTCTTCGAAACGTTCCATCACCCCCCTGACCGTGCAAAGGACATGCTCAAGATAGGGGTCGCCCTCATCAATAAACTTCTGCGGCAGGGCGTGGGCCGAAAACAGGATGGGGATCTCATCGCGTACCAGTTCGTGAAACTTCTCAAGACCGTCACGAACCCGGTTGGCCAGGACATCAAGATAAGCTGGCCAGTTGTACCATTCGCTGATCACGGTGTATTTGAGCTCAGGGTAAATCCGTACGGCTGTGGTCTCGAAATCCTTGATGCTGCTGCCGCTGGTGGCGCTGGTGTAATGCGGATACATCGAGAGCACAATCGCCTGCTCAATGCCGTCCCGCTTCATGCGGCGCAGACATTCTTCAGCCCGGGGGTTCCAGTAACGCATGGCCACAAACGGCTTGACCTGGCTTCCGAGTTTTCGGGCCGTCCCCTCTGCCTGCTTGACGGTCCACTCCAGCAGCGGTGACTTGCCGCCGATCGAAGCATAGTTCACTTTGACCTTCGGTGCCCGCAGGCGGCTGATCATGAAAGCAAACGGCTTCTGCAGCAAAGCCCCGGCAGGGAGTTGGATCAGATCGCGATCGGAGAAGAGGTTGTAGAGAAACGGGCGGACCGCTCGTAACGAGTCCGGTCCGCCCATGTTTAGAAGCACCAGGCCAGTTGGTTTATCGAGGTTCATAAATTACCGTGAGGAGTACAGTGTAAGGGTTGAGGAGGCTTGAGTCATTGGGTCGGCTTTTCCACCAGACACCTCACTCCTCACGTGCTACTTCCCGCTAAGTCTATGGACGCATTCGACCATGTGAATGGCGTTCTCCGGCGGCACCGTGGGGAGAATGCCATGGCCAAGATTGAAGATGAAACCCGGCCGGCCGGCGTTCTCGTCGAGAATCCGCTGCACCTCACGCTCGATGTGATCCTTCGGCGCATAGAGAACAGTCGGGTCGAGATTACCCTGAACGGCAATATCATCGCCTATGATATCGCGGGCCTTGCCCAGGTTGACGTGCCAGTCGAGGCCGAGCACATCAGCGCCGGCTTCCTTGACCAGCTCGAGCATGGTGCCACCGTTCTTGACAAAGTAAATGACCGGGATGCCATCGCGATTGAGGCCATTAATCAACTCTTTGACGTAAGGCAGGATGTAGCGCTCATAATCGTGCGGAGCAAGCAGGCCACCCCAGGTATCGAAAATCTGGATCGCTTGGGCGCCTGCTTCGATCTGCATGTTGAGGTAGCGCCGATCCATCTCGGTGATCTTCTTCATCAGGGCGTCGTAAAGCGGGAAGTCGGAATACATCATCTGCTTGAGAGAGGCGAAGTCCTTGCTGCCGTGTCCTTCAACCATGTAGCAGGCCAGGGTAAACGGCGCGCCGCCAAAACCGATCAGCGGAACGCGGCCCTCGAAGGCAACCCGCAGGCGCTTGATGATTGCCGGAACATATGAGACAGCTTCAGCCATGTCTTCCGGCACTACCAGGGCATCAACATCAGCAGCTGTACGAATCGGCTTTTCGAACACAGGACCAGGAACGAAATCAAGAGTCATTCCCATCGGCTCGATCGGTGTCAGGATGTCGGAGAAGAGGATCGCCGCATCAACATTGAGGATGTCGATCGGCTGAATGGTCACCTCGGCCGCCCGTTCCGGATCCTTGCAGAGATCGAGGAAGGTGCCGCCACCCTTGGCGCGGACATCTTTATAGCACTGTAGATAACGGCCAGCCTGGCGCATCAGCCAGACGGGAACATAGTCGGTCGGCTGACCCCAGCAAGCCTTGATAAAAGTGTATTCTTGAGACATGCAACTCCTCCTAAATTATTGTGAAAAGTGAAAAGTGAGAGGTTACCACCAATCACTTTTCACGTTTTTCGTTTTACCAGATCTACTTTGCCATGTTCTCCGCTGCTTCTTTTTCCATGCGCTTGAGCGTGCGCTGCGGCACGTAGTTGCAGAAGGGTTCTTCCGCCATGTAGTCGCCGTAAACAGCGTCAGCGCGGGCGCGGCAACCGCCGCAGACATTGATGAATTCGCACTCACCGCACTTGCCCTTGTACTTCTTGAAATCGCGCAGGTCGTTGAAGGTCTTGCTGTTGAACCAGAGGTCTTTGAACGGCACCTGCTTGACATTGCCGACCGAGGAGTGGAAGTAGGAGCAGGGCTTGAGATTGCCAAAGCAGTCGATCAGACAGATGGTCTGCGCGGCGATGCAGCCTTTGCCTCCGCCGGTGGAGAAAGTCAGGCTGCGGCGCTTGAAGTCGACACCCTCAGCCTTGGCCATCTGCGGCACGACCCGGTAGTAATGCGGCGCGCAGGTCGGTCGCATCAGAATTTCGTCTTCGCCCTTTTCCTGCGCATAATGCCAGGAGAGGATCTCCTCGTAGTCTTCCTTGGATATCAGCTCGTTCATGATGTCTTCGCCGCGGCCGGTGGGCACGATCATGAACATGTACCAGGCGGTGGCACCGAGCTCTTTGGCGACCTTGAAGGTCGCGCCGATGTCCTGCTGGTTGCGCTTGGTAAACGAGGAGTTGATCAGGAACTTGATGCCGTTGCGCTTGAGGGTTTCGGCAGCGCGGACCACACCCTCGAAGGCGCCCGGACAGGAGCGGAAGTCGTCGTGAATCGCGGCGGTCGAGCCGTCGAGAGACAGCGAAACCATCTTGATGTCGGCTTCCAGCATCTGCCGACAGACTTCGTCGGTGATCAGGGTGCCGTTGGTGGCCATGCACATACGCAAGCCCTTGCTGGTGCCATAGCGGGCAATCTCGAAGATATCTTTACGCAATAGCGGTTCGCCGCCTGAAAGTACCATAACCGGCTGGCTGACCTCGCAGATATCGTCAATCAGCTTGAAAGCCTCTTGCGTATTGAAATCACCGACCGCCGCATCCATGTCCGATGAACAACGGCAGTGAACGCAGTTCAGGTTGCAACGTTGGGTTGACTCCCAGGCAATCCACTTGGGAATGAATGCTTCTTTTGGCGCCATGCCGACATCTCCTTGGAATAGCAGAATTTTGAGAAAAGAATGAGGCTCGGGGGTGACCCCGAACCACATCAGTCATACTACAACAGGGCAAGCAGGTCTGACAAGGCTTAAGGGGATTTCGGGACTGATGATTTGAAAATCCGGGCAGGCATCCTTGTTGCGGATCTTAAAAGTAAAAGAAAAGGCAGCCAGAAAGCCGCCTTTTTAACAAACATATATGATGCTTTTACATAAGGCTCATATGTCTAGCACTTAGCTGCTCACGGAAAGGGGATCTTCATCGTGAAAAAGTTCCTCGAAAATCTCTGCGACCTTTTCGATGCGCGTGGCCTTCCATGCATTGCTCCCGCAGAAGACCAATCCGGTTTCCGTGTCACCCCGCTGAGCACGATCGAGAGCATGGACGATACAGAAGCGTTCACCGTCCGACTTGTACGCGCACTTACGCAGACAACCGGTGGGACAGGTAGGCGTCATTTCCAGATCACGTTCACGAATTTTTTCGACATTCGCGGTCAGCGCCCTGCCCGGCAAGCCTGCAGGACTCATGATTAAGCCGATATCTTCCTTTTTACAGTTGAGATAAGCTTGTTTAAAGGCATCATCAGCATCACACTCTTCAGTACAGACAAAACGCGTGCCCATTTGTACACCATCGGCACCCTGCTCCAGGGCATGCTGTAAATCATTACGGTCCCAGATGCCACCTGCGGCAATAATCGGGATATCAAGATTCCAGTTGTCACGGAAATAGGCCTTGACGCCACGAACCGTAGCGTACTGATCATATTGGCCGGTACCGATATTCTCCATTTTCTCACCAAGGTGGCCACCAGCAGTATCAGGGTCTTCGACGACCACGGCATCAGGCATGCGATCATAGGCTTTATGCCATTTGCGGGCAATCAGCTCGGCAGCCTTGATAGAGGAAACGATCGGCACCAGGGCAACCTCCGGCCACTCCGCTGTCAACGCCGGAAGATTCAATGGTAATCCGGCGCCACTGATAATCAGCCTGGCGCCACCTTCACAGGAGGCTTTGACCAGCTCTGCATAGTCAGTGACTGCCACCATGCAGTTGGTACCGATGACACCATCCGGAGCGATTGCATAAGCCTTGGCCAGCTCTTCCTTAAGGGCCTGAGGCTCGGCAGAAAAGTAGTTGTCACCTTTGAAGAGTGGCGAATTCAGCGCGATGCCAGCCGTGGCTATCACGCCGATGCCGCCGCAACGAGCGACATTGCCGGCCAGGCGAGCCCCGGAGACACGAACGGCCATACCGCCCTGGATCAGGGGATAAACAACTTCATGTTTACCTATGCGCATAATCTCTCCTCTGTTATCGCCTTGTCCATGCTAAAATCATCGCATAATCTAGCAAATGTTGCCTCCCTGCTGTGTAATACTTCTGTAAAAACATTTACTTCTCCCCCTTGCCGCCTGCTGGCGATAGTGGTAAAGATGATGCATCCGCAAATAGTCATGGGATGGCTAAGCCATCAAAGATGGGCTCTATGAACTTGCTGAAACGTATTTTCAATCCTCTCATGGCCTTTATCGGCATTCAGATCGCCTGGGTGCTGGTCGTTATTGTCTGGTTGAACTGGTTCCTTGGCAGCCATCGCAAATTAAGGGCGTTGGCGGAAAAATACAGCCCCGAGCTGCTGGTCGGCGGTCCGGACTGGCTGATTCTGACCGAGGGTTTGCTGCTGCTGGTCTCTATCCTGGTCGGCGTCTACGTCATCTTTCTTTACTGGAAGAAGCAGTCCTCTCTGGTTCGCCAGCAGCGCCAGTTCATCTCCCAGGTAACCCACGAATTGAAGTCGCCACTGGCTTCCCTGCAGTTGCACCTGGAAACCCTTCGGAGGCACCAACCTTCCGCTGAGCGCCAGGCTGCTTTCCTTGAGACCATGATGAGTGACGCCAGCCGTCTCAATGGCCTGATTGACAACCTGCTTTCCGCCAACCGGGTCGATCAAAAGCATTGGCGACTGGATCTGCAGCCCATCGACTTCAGTGCCTTCGTGGAAAGATATTTCCGCGCACGCCGGTTCACCCTGCCCAAGGCCGGGAAATTGTCACTCGATATTGCCCCCGGCATTTACGCCGCCATAGACCAGGACGCGATGGAAACCGTTTTGCGCAACCTGTTGGAAAATGCCATCCTTTATTCTGACAATTCTCCCAGGATTAACGTCACCCTGAGCAGCGATGCACACAAATGTTGTCTGGCATTTTCAGATCATGGCCGCGGCATAGAATTCAATGACCAGAAAAAAATCTTCAACATGTTCTATCGCATTCGACGTAAAGACGAAAACATCCGCGGCACCGGGCTCGGTCTGTTCATCGTCCACGCCACTGTTCGCCGCCATCACGGCCAGGTCAAAGTGGAAAGCAAAGGACACGGACAAGGAACGACTTTCAAAATTATTCTCCCGGTCACTCAACCTGCCCGGACCGGGGAGAACCGATGAAACAGCCGCACGTCCTCCTTGTTGAAGATGAAACGCACATCGCCCAGGGGTTGATTTACAACCTCGAGCGTGAAGGCTACCTGGTCACTCATACAGAGACAGGAGCCTCGGCGATGAAAGCCTTTAGCCGTTGCCGTTTCGACCTCGTCATACTCGACCTGATGCTGCCGGACAGCCACGGCATTGATCTCTGTCGACAGATGCGTAAAACAGCACCACAACTACCGATTCTCATGCTTACGGCTTTAGGTGAAGAGCAGGATCGTGTAAAAGGTCTCAAAGAAGGCGCAGATGACTATCTCAGCAAACCATTCAGCCTGGACGAGCTGCTGTTGCGGGTGCATGGCATGCTGCGGCGCTCAGCCTGGTATCAACCCGTTTACAACCGGGAAGCAGACTACCTGTTCGGCAGCAACCGCATCGACTTGAAGAACCTGAAAGCCGTCACCGCAAACGGCGACCTCCGACTTACCGAACTTGAAGGACGTATGCTGGAAACCTTTTTTGCCAACGAGGGCGAGACGCTGACACGGACCGAACTTCTCAAATCGATCTGGGGGATGGCAGAAGACACGGAAACCCGCACACTCGACAACTTCATCGTCCGCCTGCGTAAATACTTCGAAGTCGACCCGGCAAATCCGAAACATATTCTGACGGTGCGGGGGCGGGGTTACCGATTTGTTAAGCGACCGGAATAAAACACTTTCTGGCACCTCCAATCAGGAGGCTGTCGGTCTCCCAGGTAAGAGCGAGTTTGCAGTCTCAGAAAAATCTTATTAACGCAAAGTCGCAAAGTAAAAGAAAGACGCAGAGAAATGATTTAAAAAAACATGTTTCCCTTTGCGCCTTGCTTGAACCCTTTGCATCTTTGCGTTAGAGTTTGGCCTTAATCCATATCAAGAAAAAGATTAAATATAAGAGTAAAAACCTTAAATTATTGAGGAGAGAAGAGATGAAAGCAGTGTTAATGGATGGCTTCGGAGGCCTTGAGGTTCTCAACGTTGGTGAGACCGACAAACCGGCACCAAAGGAAGGCGAAGTGCTGGTCAAAGTGGTGGCCACCTCGATCAATCGACCCGACCTGGTGCAACGTGCGGGCAAGTATCCGCCTCCCCCTGGCGACTCTGAAATCCTCGGCCTCGAAGTAGCAGGCACCATCGCCGAAATCGGATCGGGCGTCGAAGGTTGGAAAGTCGGTGAGCGGGTCATTACCCTGGTCGGTGGTGGCGGCTATGCCGAATTCGCCGTGGCGTACGCCAGCCACCTGATACGTATCCCGGACAGCATGAGTTTCGAAGAAGCCGCCTGCGTCTGCGAATCCTACATCACTGCATTTCTCAACGTCTTCATGATCGGTGATTTCCAGGACGGCCAGACCGCCATCCTGCATGGCGGTGGCGGTGGTGTTAACACGGCCGCTATCCAGCTCTGCAAAGCGCTCACCCCGAACAGCAAGCTGATCGTTACCGCCCATCCTGCAAAAATGGAGCGGGTCAGCGCTCTCGGCGCCGACCTGGTGATCAACTACCTTGAGAATCCCGACTTCACCGAAATCGTCAAGGAATTCACCCACAAGAAAGGGGTTGATTTGATTCTTGATCATGTCGGTGCCAAGTATCTCGCCCCGAACATGAACTCTCTTGGCTACAAGGGCAAACTGGTCATCATCGGCGTTATTTCGGGTATCAAAGCCGAGCTCAACCTCGCCCTGATGATGGTCAAGCGTCAGCAGATCATCGGTTCGGTGCTACGCTCCCGTCCGGTTCCCGAAAAAGCTGCAATCGTCACCGAATTCATCCGACGGGCACTGCCGAAATTCGCCGATCGTACCATCGTGCCGATTATCGAGCAGGTTTTCACCATCGATGAGGTGGTCGAGGCACATCGCATGATGGAAGAAGACAGCCACTTTGGCAAGATCGTATTGAAGGTCAGCTGAACTGATTATGCGTACAGATTGCGCCTTGAACATCATTCTGATCGGCATGCCGGGAGCCGGCAAAAGCACAGTCGGCGTACTGCTGGCGAAACGCCTCGGCTACCAGTTCATCGACACCGATTTACTGCTTCAGACCCGGCAGTACTGTCGCTTGCAAGAGATCATTGCCCGTGTGGGTTTGAAAGAATTCAAGACACTGGAAGCTGACCTCCTCTGCAACCTCGAAGCAACTCACAGCGTCATTGCCACTGGTGGTTCGGCTGTATACAGTGATCGGGCCATGATCATGCTGAAGAAGCTGGGACAGCTGGTGTTTATCGACATTCCCCTGGAAGAGTTGCTCGACAGGGTGAACGATATGGACACCCGTGGTCTGGTGATCGGTCCCAATGAAACTTACGAACATCTCTACGAAGAGCGTCAACCGCTTTACAGGAAGTACGCGGAGGTGACGATTTCCGGAGGCGGGCTGAGAGTCGAGGCTGTCGCTGCAGCTATTGAACAGTCGGTATGTTGCCAAGCAGACGCATAGAGAAGACTTAATCGATATGTCTTACGGTAAATATTTCACTAAAGGGCAGAAGGTTTTCATAAAGCGGGTTTTTACCAATGAAGAGCGAACCGCTTTGGACACCATCACTGGCTACGCCATGCGCAGCCAGCCGATGCAGCTCGACCTGGCCCTGCCATATGGCTCCGATGCAGCGGATTCCTACCCCTTTGAACCGGGGATGAAGTTTGAGGTTCTGACTGATCACAGGGGGATGGGCCTGCGCCTGATCGCATCTTTTGTTGAGCGCATCAGCAGTCAGGATGTCCGCCTGCGGTTTGAGGGTAACCTGGAGTTCATTTCACGGCGTATCTATCGCCGCGTGGATGTAAATGCATGGGCAGGGATTCAGCGTGAGAAAGGCAATCTGGCGGCAATGCGCGGACTCTGGGATGAACACCTGAACAAGATCAAGTCGGGAGTGTCTGCAGCAGAGCTGACCGAATTCAAGAAAAACCTGGTCAATCTTTCCGGTGGCGGCATGCGTCTGCCTCTACGGTCCCCGGTCGAGACAGCGGAACTGGTTCTGATCTATCTCTCGCTCGGCGACAAAAAGGGCATCATCTGCGCTCTGGCTGAAGCGATATGGATCGGTCCGGTGCAGGACGATGATATGCAGCAGATAGGCCTGCGCTTTTTAAACATTCTGGAAGAAGACCAGAATCGCATAGACGTGGTGGTTAAAGAGCTCCTTGAGCGTCTCGGCAAAACCGGCGAGGCATAATCATTGTATCTCCTCCGTCGGAGCAGGCAGGAATACCCAGAATTTTGCCGCCTGTTTCATGCGCCCGGCCTGTTCTCCGGCCTGGCCGCCCATGCCCCAGAAAAAATCGCCTCGAATCCTGCCCTTTATGGCGCCACCCGTATCCTGGGCCATCATCAATCTCTGCAACGGCTTGTCACTGTTGGGCCAAGTGGTCTCGACAAAAACCGGAGCACCTAGCGGGATATAGCGCCGGTCTATGGCCAGGCTGCGACCGGGAGTCAGCGGAACACCCAGGGCTCCGGGGGGGCTCTGTATCTCATTGCCGAATTCTCTGAAAAAAACATAACTCGGGTTCTGGTTAAGAACTGAGCCCATTTCGCCTGGATTGTTCCTGACCCAGGCCCGGATATTCTGCATTGACATCTGATCACGGGTCATGGCGCCGCGATCAATGAGATATTTACCGATTGATTTATAGGGATGGCCATTCTGATCAGCGTAACCAACCATCACCCGATCACCATTATCAAGCAGAATGCGGCCCGAACCCTGAACATGCAGGAAAAACAGTTCAACCGGGTCAGCAACCCAGAAGAGCTCCTGACCGGCCAGCGGTTGCGTACCACTATCGATATCACTCCGATTCCAGTAAGGAATAACCCGGGTGCCTTCTACGCGGCCACGCAGTCGATAATTACCAAGGTCGGGATAGACATCGCTCAAGTCGATCGTCAGCATATCATCCGGACGTTGATAGAGCGGGTACGGATAATCTGCCGAAGCTGTGCGGCTGCCCTTGAGGTCAGGGACATAGTAGCCGGTGAGCAGACCTTCGGTAGAGCCATTCGACTGACTGACCTGATGCGGAATAAAGTTACCTTCAAAAAAAGCCCGGACCTCGGCTTCCGAGGCATGCTCCAGGGCAGCGGCCTGCTCGCAAGCTGGCTGCCATTCCGGCCGCCAGCGCAGCGCTGAACAACTTTTCAGAAAAGCGCTGAAAGCCAGGCTCGGGTTGTCCTGTTGCCAGCCGGAAACCTCTGACCAGGAAACGGCCTGCAGCGGCGGAACGTCCTCCTCAACGGCCGGCTCTTCAACAACGGGCTCCCCAATGACGGGTTCTTCGACAATCGGCACTTCCGGTGGCCGGACACAAGCGGCCAACAGCACCACGCACACGATAATCAGCCAACATAGTTTTTTCATAAGTTTTTATCTCTGAACAGGTTCGACATGCTGTGTTGCGACGCAAACAACAAATCAAACAGCCGGGTAAATACTGATTACTTTTCTTTACTAGCCTACGACCCTGTAACTTTTTCAGCCTATCACTTATTGGAGTATCAGAACATATCTACCGGGTCGACATCAACAGTGAGAACGACACCGGCGGGCAGCTGCGATCGCAGCCGTCCCAATTGCACGATCCGGCGGCGTAGCGGTTCACGACGTTTCGCTTTAAGCAATATCTGCACCCGATGTTTGTTACGCAGCCGCGGCAGCAGGCAGGGTGCCGGACCGAGAACTTCCACATCCACATCCCCGGACGCCAGGCTGGAGGCTAGTTGCTCTGCCGCATTGTGAACTTTTTTTTCGTCATTGCCACTCAACACCAGGTTGACCAGGTAACCGAACGGTGGATAAGCCAACGCCTGACGCTGAGAAAGCTCGAGGACAGCGAACCCCTGGTAATCGTGCCGGGCAACATAATCAA
>JBPPMD010000092.1:0-6576 GCA_051305875.1 Desulfuromonadales bacterium
ATTTCATGACAGTGCCGACGATGATGGTCGAGATAATGACGGGCCGCAAGCAGCAGCGAGGGACGCCTCTCTTCAAAAGGAACATCCCCGGCCAGCATCAATTCTGTGGCAAAGTAATCTTTGTGTAATTCCTGTAGCATCATCTTAAACAAACTCGCAATAGCTCATCGGCTTGAGCATTATAAGGCTGAGTCATAGGGCGGACTTTTTGCGACGCCATCTCAGTTGGCGGCAATCAGCTTGTTGTTAACTGCATAATTTTTAATCGCCCCGGCAATCGATTCAGCAGCGGACTTCTGAAAGGCGCTGTTTGTCAGACGCTTCTCTTCCCGGGGATGACTGATAAAGGCCGTTTCCACCAGGACAGAGGGCATGGTGGCACCAAGCAGCACGTAAAAAGGCCCCTGACGGACGCCAAGGTCACGGATATCGTTGTATTTTTTGCTGAGCCCCTGCACCAGGCCATCCTGAATTTCTGTCGCCAGGCGGCTGGATTCGTTGATCTTGGCATTCGCCATGAGATCAAACAGAATCAGTTCGAGATCAGAAACCTGCTTGAGCGACGTGCCGTTCTCGCGCGCTGCGACAGCCGCGGCTTTATCATTTTTGGAAAAGTTGAGGTAGTAGGTCTCGGTGCCATAGGCATTGCGGTTATGGTTGGCATTGGCATGCAGCGACACGAACAAATCGGCGCCCACCTTGTTGGCGATAGCAGTGCGTTCTTCAAGCGGCAGATAAACGTCAGCATTGCGGGTCAGAATGACCTCACAACCGATCTGCCGGGTCAGCTCCGCCGCCAAGGCCCTGGCCAGTTTAAGGGTCACGTCTTTTTCCAGGACACCGTTAGGGCCGACAGCTCCGGGGTCCTTGCCGCCGTGTCCGGCATCAACCACAATCCGGCGCAGGGATGTTGACGCAGCAAACTTGGGTATGTGCAGCGGCTGCTGGCCTTTAGGCGTATCCTTGAGCACCCTGGCAATGGCGTCACCTGCAGAGTCAGGCAGAGCGGTGATTTCTGCCTCGCGGTTTTTCAGTTCAGGGACTTTGTCTCCTGCAATATCAATCACAATCCGCCACGGATCGTTCAAGGGAAAGACCTTGTAATCACCGATACTGTCCAAATCCAGAACAACGCGAACCTTATCGGCCTGCGGCAGACCGGTACGGATCTGGCGCAGCAGACCATCATCGACAATCGTTGGTTCTCTCAAGCGTTCATCCAGGCCGGTGTTTTCGATATCGATGTAGATGCGCGGATGATTGCCCTCTTTGGGATCGGCCACCAGGTAATGGGTTGAAAATCGGGCCTCATTGGAGACATCCAGAACAATCCGGGTATAACCGGGGTTGGACCAATAACGAACGGCAGTCAGGCTGCCCCCTCCGGCGGCATCCGCGGTGGCAACTGATGGCGACACCGAAGATCGGTCCGCCTTCCTGGCCACTTTCTCAACCGCGGTTATTTCCGGTGGCGGCGCATATCCGGCGATAGCCGTCAACCTGGCCCTGGCTTTGTTGACCATGTCACCGGAAGGAAAGGTTTTTACCAGCCGATCGTAAATGATGTAGGCGCGCTGCTTGTTGTCAAGGTCGTTTTCCAGCAATTCGCCGGCTTGCAGAAGGGCATCATCCGCAAGGGAGCTGTCCGGATAGGTGCCGGCCATTTGCTCGAAAAGCGCAACGGCACGTTCCGCATCGGACTTGATTCGACTGATGGCATAGAGGCCCGCTGTGGTCTTGCCGCACATGTACAGGGCGTCGGCGCTACGCTTTGATTTGGGGAAACGTTCATGCACAGATTCAAACTGGCTGTAAACACGCTCCCACTGTTCACGATACATCTGTTTGCGTGATGAGTTCTGCAGCGCGTGATAGTTGTCTCGTGCTTTCCGATAGGCCTGGTCTGCGTTTTCGGCAGAGGCAATAGCTGGCGAGGCAACAAGGCAGATAGCAACCAATATGCAGGCAATCATGCGATTCACAGGATTCTTCATAGGATTCAAAGCATCTTCTTCAATTCGTCGAGCAGGTTGAGCGCCTCAAGCGGCGTCAGGACCGAGACATCCATCTCTTCGATACGCTGCCTGACCGGATCAGGCTGCTCAAACAAGCCAAGTTGCGGGGTTTCAGCAGCTTTACCGGCATGCTTGCTGCGGGCCAGGCGTGGTGCGCCCGCTTCATATTCACCAGATTCCAGATTACGCAAAACCTCTTTGGCACGCTCGATGACCGCGTTCGGCAGTCCGGCAAGACGCGCGACCTGAATACCGTAGGAGTGGCTTGCTCCTCCCTTGACGATGCGGCGCAGGAAAATGATCTGATCGTTCCATTCTTTCACCGCTACATTGTAGTTCTTCACCCGTTCCCGTGTCTGAGCCAATTCGGTCAGTTCATGGTAGTGGGTTGCAAACAGGGTCTTGGCTGCAACCCTGGGATTGTCATGCAAATATTCAGCCACCGCCCAGGCGATGCTGACGCCATCGAACGTCGAGGTGCCACGACCGATCTCATCGAGCACGATCAGGCTGCGGGGGGTGGCATGATTCAGGATATTGGCCGCTTCCGTCATCTCGACCATAAATGTCGACTGACCACGGGCCAGGTTGTCACTGGCTCCGACCCTGGTGAAGATTCGATCGACAATGCCGATGTGTGCTTTTTTCGCAGGCACCAGACTGCCCATCTGCGCCATCAGCACCAGCAGCGCAACCTGACGCATGAATGTCGATTTACCGGCCATATTCGGACCGGTGATGATCAGGATCTGCCGCTCAACAGTATCCATATGAACATCGTTGGCGACAAAACGCTCACCCAGATTCATGGTTTCGATGACCGGATGCCGCCCGTCCTCAATCAGCAACTCGGTCGACTCGTCCATCAAAGGGCGGCAGTAATTGCGTTCATGGGCCAGGTCGGCCAGGCCGAGCAGAACATCGAGAACCGCCACCTTGTCAGCAGTCGCCTGAATGCGTTGCCCCTGTTGAGCGACCTGCAGTCGCACCTGCTGAAAGAGGTCATATTCGATCTGGACCACCTTGTCTTCGGCGCCGAGGACTTTTTCTTCATACTCCTTCAGGGTCGGCGTGATGAATCTTTCGGCGTTGGCCAGAGTCTGTTTGCGCTGATAATCTTCCGGTATACGCTGCAGCTGCGACCTGGTCACTTCAATATAATAGCCGAAGACCCTGTTGTACCGGACCTTGAGCGTCGAAATCCCGGTGCGCTTTTTTTCTTCCTGCTCCAGGCGGGCAATCCAGCCCTTGCCTTCGCGGCTGATTGTGCGCAGCTCGTCCAGTTCAGCATGAAATCCCTCACGGATCAAACCGCCCTCGCGCATAACAAAGGGAGGATCGTCAACAATCGCAGTCGATATCAACTCGACCACGTCAGGCAAACAATCCAGACCATCGCGCAAACGGGACAGCAAAGGACTTTCAATCACTTCGAGCAGGTCGATAATCTGCGGCAGCTTTTCAAGCGAGATACGCAGGGCAGCCAGATCTTTAGCATTCCCGGTAGCCATGGCAATCCGTCCATTGAGCCGTTCCAGGTCATAGACCTCATCGAGCGCAAGGCGCAGGTCATCGCGGCAAAGGCTTTCCCGGACCAGCTCCACGACGGCGCTGTGGCGTTCTTCAATGCGCTGCAGATCCACGAGCGGATGGGTCATCCAGTGGCGCAGTTTGCGCGCGCCCATGGCCGTCACGGTACGGTCCATGACGCCGAGCAGCGAACCGCGACGACCGGCGTCGTGCAGGGTCTCCGTCAGCTCAAGGTTGCGACGTGTAAAGTCGTCGAGGGCCATGTGATCACGCACATGGTAGGTCTGCAGCGGCTGCAGGTGGGAAGCGGTCCCTTTCTGGGTTTCTTCGAGATAGTAGAGGACCATCCCGGCCGCCTGAATCGCGCCTGGCATGTCATGACAACCGAAGCTTTCCAGCGAACTGCCCGGGAAGAATTCCAGCAGCACCTGCCGGGCGCGGTCTTCGGCCGAGGTCCAATCGGGCAAACGCTTGACGATGCGCCCCTGCAGGGTCGTCTGCAGGGCATCGATCAAGCGGTCTCCCGCGTGACCCTCGGCAACCAGCACTTCAGCCGGATCCCTCGATAGCACCTCACCCGCGGTACTCACCGGATCAAGCAGTTCGGTCACCCGGAATTCGCCGGTGGTGATGTCAACATAGGCGATGCCGTAGCAGGCGTCGAGAGGTATCAGCGCCATAAGGTAATTATTGCGGCGAGGATCGAGCGTGTCGGTATCGACAACCAGGCCGGGTGTCACAACCCTGACAACGGCCCGCTTGACAATCCCCTTAGCGGTTTTGGGGTCTTCAACCTGTTCGCAGATCGCGACGTTATGACCGTGCTGAACGAGCTTGGCGACATAAGGCTGACAGCTGTGGAATGGAATGCCGCAGAGGGGGATTTCCTCAGCGGCGCCCTTGTTGCGCGCAGTCAAGGTTATATTGAGGACCCGCGAAGCAATAACAGCGTCCTGCAAAAACATTTCGTAAAAATCACCCATTCGAAAGAACAGGATTGCATCCGGATAATCAGCCTTGATTTCCAGGTACTGCTGCATCATGGGTGTTATTTTAGCCATCACGCTTGTCCCTAAAAAAACAACCCTTTGAAGGGTTGTCTTGATTTTTTCAATTTCGTGGAATCTATTCAGCTGCAATCAAAACCTGTCAACATCAACAGGCAACATTCTATTGGTCTGTAAAAACTTACGGACCTGTAACCCAAACAAAGTCTATGGACAACCCAACTAACGACGCAAAGACGCTAAGGACGACACAAGTTATTCAACGTCTTTGTTCGCAGGTTTATTATGTTAACAAACCGACAAGAGAACTGTAAACAGCAAAGACTGTAATATAATCGATTCTGGCGGTTGCCAACAAACCGCAATGTGCATTATGGTTAGCCCGGATTATCTGATGAGGAGATTAGCTGTATCATGACACGACCGGCCGAGCTTCATCCCCTGCTGCAGGGGCTCAACAAAGCAGACTACAGCGTGGGCAGCCTGGACGACGAAATCCGTATCGACAAGCAATGTGTCGACCTGCTGCGTCGTCTCTATCAGGATTTGACAAAACAAAGCGGAGTAGCGCCTGAACAGGCGGGTGAATTCTGTCATGGAGCCGATTACTTCCTGCGAGAATTCGTTATTGCCGATCGCCGCGAAAATTTGTTTGCCGTAGACGCTTCACACATCCGTCAATTTGCCGGACACTGGTATATCATCCGAACTCTGGAACCTAATCTCAAGGAGTTGACAAGCATCCTCTGCGGAACAGCAGAATTCTACCGTTTCCTTGCCAGACAAGGGCTGATGACTGAAGATCTGGCCAACGAAATCGCCTCTCAATGTCAGGAACTCGACTATTACCAGCAGCGGATTGAAGACTTCTGGGCCATTGAGGGTGACGGCTTTGATGCCTGGCGGGATGCCTGCCCACTGGCGCCGGTTAAAGACTGACATGGCCCACTCGACCAGATCACCCAAGCTTGCGGCGGCCCGTCTTTCCGTCTTCACCGCCCTGGTCCTGGCGATACTTAAACTGCTGACCGGCCTGTTCACCGGCAGCCTGGCGGTACTCACCTCTGCAATCGATTCCCTGCTTGACATCCTCATGTCCGGGATCAACATGATGGCGATTCATCATGCTGAGCAACCGGCTGATGATGAGCACCCTTACGGTCATGGCAAGTTTGAAACCCTGGCAACCATCTTTCAGGCGCTCGTCATAGCACTCTCCGGCGCATGGATTATCTACGAAGCGATTCAACGCATGATCGCGGCCAGCCCGATCAAACAGACCGGCCTCGGCATCGCGGTAATGTCCGTCAGTACAGTGGCCTCTTTCCTGATCAGTCGCCACTTGCGCCGGGTTGCCAAAGCCACCGATTCTTCCGCACTCGAAGCCGATTCCCTGCACTTTTCAATGGATGTTTACACCAACCTGGCACTGTTGACCGGATTGGTCCTTCTCAGTCGTTTTGATCTCCCCTGGCTCGATCCGGTCATGTCGGCTCTGGTTGCTATCTACATCCTGTTTGAATCGCTGCGTCTGCTGCGTCAGGGCATGCGCGACATTCTGGATGAACAGCTCCCCGAGACGGTGCGCAGGGAAATCGAGAAATTGATTGACGACCACAAGCTTGAGCTGACCGGCTACCACAATCTGCGCACCCGCCGCGCCGGCTCACAGAAGCTTATCGATTTCCACCTGACTGTGTGCAAACACCTTTCGGTCGAAGAGGCTCACGACATTACCGACTATATTGAAAAGAAGATTGGTGAGCATATCATCGGCACGGATGTCACCATTCACGTCGAACCCTGCCGTCGACCCGATTGTCCAGGCCGCGCGGCCTGCCCGATCCGGGCGGTCCGCCATGCTGATGCTGATGAGAAGGAAGGAGCAGGAGCAACAAACTAAAACGTAACGCAAAGACGCAAAGAAGCAAAGACGCAAAGAAGCAAAGAAGCAAAGAAGCAAAGCGTAGCCCTAAATCGAGCTCGTTGTTGAACGCAGACCAGCACGTATAACAAAGGATGAA
>JBPPMD010000151.1:0-3317 GCA_051305875.1 Desulfuromonadales bacterium
CATAATGCCGATCCAGAGACTCCCAGTTGGTGACACTCTGGCCGATAATATTGTCTGCAGTCTCATTCTTCAAGTCGATTGCCTTTTCTGCATCAGCGCCTGCGTGAGCGGCTGTTGGGCGGCTGTCCATGAGTCGGCGGATGACAGCGATAAATTGTTTTTCCGAGACATTCTCGCGGTTAGTGGTAATCATGGGAGCATCGGTGAAGCTGTCGTCGGCGGCGTTAATATCCAGGGCGGCAAGCCGCTCTTTATCGATCTCAACCTGATACTTATCGCGCAGTTTGAAGATCAGCGCCATGGTCTTGGCACCTTCCTGTTCTTTCCAGAGCTTGCTCTCGATGCTTTCACGCAATCTGCCTAATTCCTCTTCGTTGCCATCTTTTTGTTCCTTCAGGAAATATAAAATCGCGTCATTGCCATATTCATCGGGATTCACTACCTGGCCAACCGCTGTTTTTTTAAAAATTTCCACCCACCCCGGATCGATCTGGTCAGGCCTCACCCAGCCTTCCTTAATGGCATCGGGTCCACCAGCGTCGGCATCGCGACCGAGCAGGTCGTCGACCGTTACCACCCCCTCAGCCAGCTCCTGCCAGGCAGTCGCAGACGTTGCTTCATCCTTGAATATCAGACGCACCAGCAACCAGGTAGGAGTGTAATTTTTGTCGTAATATGCCCTGATATCAGCATCGGTCACATTGATCTTGCCGTCGACCTCCTCATACTTGAGCTTCAACAGAGTCCGTGACTGCAGGAAAACCCTGGTCTGCCGGTTGAAGTTAGGATCAGAATCCAGATCCATGCGCGCCCCCTCCCTGCTGAGCAGCAGCCAGTTGATGTAGGGTTCAGGGGTGTCCGGCAGAGAGCTGTCTGCCTCTTTCCAATACATCCACCAGTGTTTAAAATCATCCGTGCTGTAGTTGGTCCCATCGATGGACACCAGGGTGTCGTCAGCAGAGAACCATGCTGCATTAGATGTTGCAGGCAGAAACGCCAGGCAGGCCAGAAGAACCAGGGTCAAGGTAATACGTTGCATTGGGTTAGTCCTTTTTTGTACCAAAGGTTAATAATTTCTTCGGCCATCTGCCGGCTCAGACCGGTGACTGTATGGATAGTGCCGAAATGCATTGTTTTTTTATAATCTGTTCCTTTACGCCGATGCAGGGTCGTCCATAGTATTTCGCCATTGCGACCATCACGTATTTGTACTTCGATAAGGAGCATTGGATTCACAGTGCCATGCTCACCGCGGTCTTCACGCATTTCCATAACAATACCGGAAATCAACAATTGAGCGTTGACGCGATCTGCAGTGATTTGTATCTGCTCCAGAGTGGGTGCCACTCCCGGAAAGATGAACATCTGCTGGTAAACCTTCAGGACATCTCCCTCCTGAATCACCAGGTAGTTGCCCGAGTCATCTAACACCGCAGTAAAGACTTTACCAGCAATCGTGCCTGCCAAAGGGAAATCACTGTCGTTTAAAAAGGGCAACACAGCGACCCGACATAAAGGTCCCGGCGGCAGGGGCGCCAACTGCTGATGATACGGCAGATAATTGTAGTTTGGCAGAAGAGTTTCACAACCGGTACTGAGCAGACTCAACAAAGCGATGAGTACCCAGTGAAAAACCCCTGTCAGGACCTTTCTCCCTGATCGCAATTTAAAAATCATCAACCCATTTCTCGGAAATCCCCGCGGGGCCCTTTGCCTCTCCCTGGCCCTTGGCCTTGGGTTTTTTCTTTAACTCCGGAAGCAGTTCTTCAATTTTTCGACGTGATTCTGCACCAAAGATATCCTCATAAAAGAGAAAACCTTTTATTTCCTGCCCCTCTATGGAATCAGAATCCGGCAGCTCAACTCCAATCCTGACAGGGAGATCCACCCCTTCGGACTGGGTGAGAATTTTCCCCTCACGGGTCCACATCTCCAGGCGCCAGTATCTCAGGGGAACTTTGCCGTTGTACTCGAGACCCAGAGTTACCTCTTCGTCACTTCTTTCCAGAACCAGGTCCACCTTCGCCAATGTCTTTCTCATCTCTACTATCCTGCTGGCTTTAGCTATATTGCCAGCCATGTCCCAGGCCTCAAGGACCACCGTGTATTCACCGTCTCCCTGACTGAGTTTATCCGGCCCGGACCAGGTGAGGCTTCTCGGCAGATTTCCGGTTCCATCCATTTCGCCGACATTGTCCGCCCCCAGATATTCGTCGCCATAATAAAACGCAAGATGCCAGCGGGAGATGGCCTTGCGGACGATCATACGGGGCAGAATCACCAGCTTGCCGGTAAACACCGGAACACCGTCAATGAGCTTCGTGCCGCCCAGATCAAGCTCGAAAAGCGGCGGAGTGCCGTCAATCAGGTAGTCGCCTAACAAGGCTGTTTCAGTGCGACCATAATATGGCCACTCTAAAAACAGGTTCACAGGAATGCGACCGTTCTCTTCTCCCGCAACCCAGGTAGCTTCAAAAGTCAAGCCATCGGCCGAAGCTGTTGCCGGATAGAGCTGGTCATCCGCCTTAAAATAGACTCGAGGAGTTAGCTCAGCAGGCCAAGCGCTGCCAAAACGCACACGCAAGTGAACCGGATCTCCCGGACGAACGTGCCTGGGTTCAAGCAATGCCGAGTCAATATTGATCGTTCCTACCTGCTGAGCGTCATTAATGATCTGCCATGGCCAGTTTTCAACAATTTCATCCAGCAGCATATACTGAAGGTCATCAGTCGATTGCGGTTCGCCAATCGCCATCGCTCTCCGTTCTTCACCGGTGCTCACAGCGCCGGCATAAGTCCATACGGTCCGGACATCGCTTGTACGCACCAGATTCAGGGTTAGACCCATAGAGGCTTCCGGCTGTTCTTTTCGTTGACTGATCGTTCCAAGCAGTATAAAAGTCGCCCCCAGGTCATGCCGGACCCGGGAGATATCAAACGTCTCCAGATGGCCGACAGCACGGATACGGTTGTTCGCCATAAAAGCAATAACCGTATTGAGGCCGATGATCTCGTTTCCGCTATTTGTCAGGTGTTCAGCCAGCAGGTTTGTAAAGTCCAGGTTTGCATCATTTCGCCCCTCGCCCAACTCCTGAAAAGGGAATACCGCCACCGACGCGGCAGCGATTGATGCAATAACCGGCAGACCCAGAAAACAGAGCGCAAGCATCAGTGTTCTGAGCGTTTGCAGCAATTTCACCTCAACCTCTCAACCTTCCCCTTGGTTCGAATCTTATATCATAAGTCAATACTGAATTTGAAACTCTTCTTTGCAAAATTCTTCAATCTGCCGTCTGCTTTAGTTTGCTTTAATATAG
>JBPPMD010000199.1:0-2554 GCA_051305875.1 Desulfuromonadales bacterium
TCTTGTCGGACTGCTCTGGATTGGCGGCAGCCTGGCTATCAGCGCTCTGCCGCCACTTAACGGGCTGATCAGTGAATGGTTGATCTATCTCAGCCTGGCCCGGGCTGGTACGGCCCTGGACGGCTTTGCCGCTTTGGTCCCCCTGTTATTGTTCGGCCTGCTCGGCATGGTCGGTGCCCTGGCTCTCGTCACCTTCTCCCGACTGATCGGCATCTGCTTGCTCGGCGAACCTCGCGATCCGACCGCCGCCAACCCCCACAAAGTGGCCCCGACCATGCTGGTCAGCATGGGATCTTTGCTCGCCGGTTGCCTGATGATCGGAATTTTTCCGCAAGGAGCGTTGCGACTGATATCGACAGCGCTTTCCCAGGTGGCCCGGTTGCCTGTTGGCGCAGAACCTGGCCGAGCCGTTGCCCATCTGGGCCTGGGGGCCCTGCTGCTGGTGGCTGTGCTGGTCATACTTGGTGGATTGTTCGTATGGCTGCGCCATTTTCGACTGCAGACGCAGGCGTCCACCTGGGGCTGTGGTTATCCTTTGCCAACGGCGCGCATGGCCTACACCGGCGAAAGCTATGCGGAATTCGTCTCGCATCACTTACTGCCAAAGATCATGCGCCCCAAAGTGAGTGGCGGCAAGGTCAGCGGTTTTTTCCCCATCGCCAGCAAACTGGCTCAATCATCTACCGACCTTGTACTGATGCGTTTTTTGCAGCCTCTGTTCGTAGCTCTCGCCGATCGATGTCAGCGGCTGCGCTGGTTGCAGCAGGGTCAACTGCCGATCTACCTGGTTTATATCTTTGTCGCCAGCGCGGTGCTTATGGTCTGGAGTCTCTGGGCCGGTGGACACGGGGGAAAATGAGATGATCTGGCTCTTGTCAGGGATCGTGTTGACCTCGCTTGCCGGTGTTCCCGGGCTTTTCTGCAACCGGAAAAGCTGCCGCGGAGAGCGTCTTGCCTGCATATTGACATTGGCCGGCACTGTTTGTGGCCTGGTCGCAGTGGTGTTGGTCCTGAACTCCGGTGGAGAAACATATCTCGATCTGCCGTGGTCAATACCCGGTGGCACCTTGGCTCTGCGTCTTGACCCGCTGGCAGCAGTTTTTCTGCTACCGCTTTTTCTGGTGGTGGCGACCGGCTCTGTCTATGGTCTCCGCTATTGGCCGCAGCGCTTAAATCCGGGTAACGGCCGTAAATTGCGTCTGTTTTATGGCCTGATCAGCGGAGCAATAATGCTGGTCCTCACGGCCCGCAACGGCATGCTGTTCCTGATGGCGTGGGAAGTGATGGCCCTCTCCGGGTTTTTCCTGATCACCACCGAGGAGGACAAGGAAGAAGCCCGTCGCGCCGGATACATCTACCTGATTGCTACGCATACGGGCACCCTGGCATTATTCGCTCTGTTTGCCATGCTCGATCATACGTCCGGATCCCTGATGTTTCCGGGCGCAGGAACCCTGCCAGCTGCGGGCAGCGGCCTGATGTTCCTCCTCGGACTGTTCGGTTTCGGCATGAAAGCGGGGCTGATACCGCTGCACATCTGGCTGCCCGGAGCCCACGCTGCCGCCCCCAGCCATGCGTCGGCGCTCTTGTCCGGAGTCATGATCAAGACCGGTATCTATGGCCTGGTGCGATTTACTTCCTTTTTTTCCGAGATTCCGGCCTGGTGGGGATGGACACTTCTGCTTCTGGGCGCTGTTTCAGGAATTCTTGGTGTGGCATTAGCAATAGCACAGCACGACATCAAGCGGCTGCTGGCATACCACAGCGTTGAGAATATCGGCATCATCGCGCTGGGTTTTGGCCTGGCCCTGCTCGGCCGAAGCTACGACCAGCCGGCCCTGATGATACTCGGCCTGTCAGGCTGCCTGCTGCACGTCGTCAATCACGGCCTGTTCAAGTCACTGCTCTTTCTGAGCGCCGGCTCGGTGATCCATGCTGTCGGAACCCGCGAGATCGATCAGTTAGGCGGTATTCTCAAGCGTCAGCCTTGGACTGGAGCCCTGTTCCTTGGCGCTGCTGTGGCGATCAGCGGGCTACCGCCCTTTAATGGTTTTATCAGCGAATGGCTGATTTATCTCGGAGCGCTCCAACCTTTAAAGCATCCGCCCTCAGCTCTCGGCCTGGCAGTGCTGACCGCTCCGGCCCTGGCCCTGATCGGCGCGCTGGCGCTGGCCTGTTTCGTCAAGGTTTTCGGCATCGTCTTTCTGGGTGAAGCGCGCAGCAAAGCTGCAGTCCAGGCACACGAAGCACCGCTATCAATGCTCGTTCCCATGGCACTGCTGCTGGTCGCCTGTGCCTGGACCGGTCTGCTGCCGACGACCCTGGTGCCGTTACTGCGCGGGGCTGTCGAAAATTGGGCCGGGACCGACGGCGGCACTTTGCTGGGCGGTAGCTTCGCCCCTCTGGGCCGGGTCAGCCTGATCGGCTGGCTGTTGCTGGCGCTCTTTGCTGCTGTTGGTTTCTGGTTGAGTCGCATTAGCCGCAAGGTTCCACGCGCGATCGGCACCTGGGGCTGCGGCTTCCAGTTTCCTGCCCCGCGCATGCAGTACACGGC
>JBPPMD010000214.1:0-8903 GCA_051305875.1 Desulfuromonadales bacterium
CCTCGACTCGCCGTTGCAGAATCAGATCGACTACACCAATTCGCCGGAAGCGGTCTCGTGTGACTTTGTCGGTTCGAACCATGCCGGCGTGGTTGATTCGATCTCAACGATCGTTGCCGAGGACCGGGTTGTCTTGTATGTCTGGTACGACAATGAATTTGGTTACAGCAGTCAGGTGGTGCGGCTGGTGCAGAACTTGGCGGGGTTGGAGTTGCCGGTATTGCCTTTTTAGTTTTCGATCCGGAAACGGTTCGTTTCCAGATCGAAATCTGCGGTTCGGCCGCATTGGAGCGACCGGCAGGTGGGACTCCCCGCGGAGGGAAAAGGGTTTTGTGTTCACCCTGGCCTCGGACCCCGAACGTGCTTTTTCGGAAGATCGCCTGTCCAGGTTCGTCAGAAAAGAACACCAGTATTTAGTCCCGGAGAAATGGCAGCCACGCGACCTGCGCCGAACTTTTACCACCCTGGCGACGGGGCTCGGCTACTCCGACCTGATTATCAACAAGGCCCAGGCCCGCAAGGTCAGCTCAGTAATCCGCACCCATTACGATAAACGCCTCTACTACGACGAACTGCGGCAGCTGTTTGAGGCGCTGGAGCGCGAGATTCTGCGCATCATCGGCCGGCAGGTAGAACCGGCGAAGGTTATACTGCTGCGGTAGGGGGCGCTCGGTGACACTCCTCAAAAGGGATGGCCTGGTCCAGGCTTTCTTTGGTCGGGCAGATCGAAAAGTGATTTTTCCGACACAGTAAGTCGACTTATCGTCGACATACTATGTCTCAAAGAACAAATTTCCTACTGCTGGTTGGATGATCGGCAGGATGGTCCATTGATCAGACATCCCCCACAGGTCCCCGCATCCTCTCCATGTACCGCTCGAACATGAACCCGCACAGTTGCCGCATTCGTCGCCGCACCCGCACCAGTTCCCGGTCGTCGCGAAATACGGTGCGCAGATATTCCGCATAACGCAAATCGTCGAACCAGAGCCGCGGCGTCGGCAGGCTCCGGGAGGAGTGCGCCGCTTCGAGAGCGGCGACGAAAGCGGTGCGGCCGGCCGCCGGCTCGTTCAGCGGCAAACCGAAAGCCCCCTGAAGCCAGCCCCAGACCGGCAGCCAGGCCGGCAAATCCTCCGCACCGAAATCTTGATCCTCGCTTTCCAGGGAGCCGAGCAGGTCATGGATCAGCGGGCTTTGTAGCGATACCAGATCCACCTCGTGCGGACCTTCGAGGAAGGCGGCGATGTAGGCCCCTTTCGCCTGATCCGGATCGCCCAGTTTGGTCAGGGCGTCGCCGCGCCAGGCCAGGAAGCGCCCCCGCTCGCCGATTCCGGCGTCCAGGGCGCGGGCGAGCCAGTGCTCCGCTTCGGCGAATCTGCCGGCGGCCAGTAGCAGGGTGCCGATATGAAAGCGGGGAGGGAGGTAGATCAGCTCAGGAATGGGGAGCAGACCCAGTTCGTCGATCAGCAGCCTGCGAAGGGCGGTGGCGAGCGCCGGCGGCATTTCCGGTGTCAGTTCCCGCCAGAGGTGGTGGAGCCGTGCGCTTCCGACGGGTGCGGCATGAAAAAGCGTAAGATTCTTCCGCCATAACGCAACCAGACCTCGCAGGCTTAGGAGTTCGGCATCCTCCGGCGCATCGGCCAGCAGTTCGTCATAAACAGCAATGGCCTCCTCCAGGCGCAGGGCGCGCAGAAGCCCGTCGGCGTCGTTGAGGCGGATGGTGCGGCGGTTGTCGGAGAAAAGATCAAGTTGCACGGGTCATTCCAGCACGATGCCGTTTTCTTCGCACCATTGAAGCAGCGCTTCGCGGGTCCGCTGCTGTTCAAAAGCGTACCAATCTTCCAGCAGGTTCTTCTCCGCCAGCAGGTCCTTGAACCGACCGTAGGCCCCTTTGTGCCGGAAGATCGCAAATACCTCGTCGATCTGATCCGGACAGCGGCTACGAACGAAGTCCATCACCAGCGGCTTGCCCAGGTCGAGATCGTTCTTGTGGGGGATGCCGATGTAGTCATCGCTCTCGTCAACATCCTCGGGCAGTTCGTCATAATCGGATATGAGCGAAGCGAAGAATGATTTCCCCGTTTTACGGTTGATCACCGCGATGTGCTCGCTGGGCGGGCCCCCGCTGACAAAAAGAAAGGCATCTTCAATGGTGTCGTAGGTCATGTCAACGAATCTCCCCTTTGGCTAATGCTTCAAAAACCTCACCCAACACGCCGTGCACCAGCACGGCCTGGGTGCGCATCTCCTGGCAGACGTCTACCTGGGCGACTAGAATCAGGGGGCCAGAGTTCCCGCCACCCTGAAAGGGGCGGTGGCCAGTTCCGTATCTGGTCCATGGCCCCTGAAACGAAGAAATTAGTGCCTGGTGCCGGTTGCCGTTTTGCCGTCCAGCGTGCAGACATCGTGCCCGGCGGCCTGCAGGGTAACGCCGTAGATCCGGCGCAGGTTGCTTTCGATTGCATCTTTCACGACCGAGAATTCCTCGGCAGTCTTCACGTCACCGCGCAACACTCTGTCTTTTACCCCGCTGTCGCGCTGGACGAAGTGCGCCCACTCAATCGCGCCGTCGGCCTTTCTCTTGGCCAGCAGCTTGTATATCCCCACCTGCGGAATGGGCGCAGTGGCCCATCCGCCGAAAATCTCTTCACCCTTTTCGATGCTCAACACGGCGGCTCGAGAGAGGTCGGACATGGTTTTTTCTCCTTTTCTTTTTCAAAACGGAACATCGTCCGGCTTGGACTCCTCGGACGTTTCGGGCGCTTCAATTTCTTCGGCCATTTCGAGCTCGTGGAGCACCTCCCACATCTCATTCTGATGCAACCAGATGGGGTCGGCATTCGCATTTCTGCGGATGAACTCATCGACATCCATCCCCTCGACGGTGGCCGGCCGCTTGACGCGTTTCTGCTTCCCGCCGATGAAGATGGTCATGTACTCCTCCCGCCGTCGCCTTCTCTCGGCCTTTTCGGCGGCCGTGCGTTTTCTCTTCAGTTTTTTCATGAATTTATCTCGCCATGCTGCTCGACCAGCATCCTCCCGGCTGCCGTAATCCGGTATCTCTGCTTGCTGCTTTGATGAAATCGGGGTCGCGCTGTTTTGGTTTCTCATCCGGGGCAATAATCTTACTGCTCATGGGATGACTCCATGTGAGATGTCAACAAATCGAGCTTGCCAATTGTCATTCATCAAATAGCCATCAAATGAAAAATCATGCCCAGAATGGCACGTAACGCATGAATTTTCGGCTTGCGGATTCGTCATAGGGGCGAACCAGACCGCTCTCCAAAGTCTCTTTGATAATCCTTGATGCCGTTGCGCTGTTTCTCCCCTCAATCCCGAACCGCTCTCGCAGAGTGGTATTGGTCATGAAATCGCGCTGCACATATTTCAAGCAGGCATGAAGATAACAGGACCGGATACGATCCTCTTTGTCCATCTCTCTCAGCTCACGATGGGCAAAAAGAACCGCCCTGGTGTGTTCATCCGAGGTTTCGAACAACGGAGCAGAAAGCTGGTAGAACTCGGTCTGAAAAACCACTTTGTCAACACCGCTGCCGCGTTCCTCACAGACGCCGATGCGCCGCAAGAAGGAGGCCAGGGCTTCGTTGCGGGATTTCGGCGGGCTGTCGAGAAAGCGGTCGGTTTTTACCAACGGCAGGCCAGGGCTGGTGATTTCCATGGTTTGGATGCGTAATTGGCTGCCCTTACTGTTGAATCTCAAGTCGCGGTATAAACGACTTCACGAAAAGCTTGACATTTTGACCAGTTGTGTCAAAATTCGAAACAGCTCATCTACCATGTGTGGAAGGAGTTACGAGACCGTCCCCCGGGGCGGTTTCAGCCTTTTCGGGGTCTGGTTTTCCAATAGGCCTCATATTCCTTTCTTAATTTCCGTCTGGTGTGTTCCTGATTGATCAGAAAAGCCGTCCAAGGGAGCAAAAAGCCTTTTCGGTCCGCCAAGACAACGATGTAGTCTTCATCTTCCAGCCAGATGTGAATGCGGTATTCGTTGCGCTTCACGGAAACCCACCATTTGACTTTTGTGTCTTCGCTGTTTTCGATGACCGGTCGCGGCCAGCGAATACGTTCACAACGCCTGAGATCGGGGGTCCGGTTTGCTTCGTGCTGTCCTTCAGAGGTCATGTGCCAGAAGGTCGCCTCCTTGCCGTGGGTCATGGGGTGCCGTTTCAGGCCGAGCCGTCTTCCCTGAAAGACCGGCTTCGCGTCGACGAAGTCCTGCTTGAACCAGGCATAGAGCGCATCCAGATACCGGTCCCAGTCACCCCCATGGTCATTGAACAGGACCAGCGGCGGCAGCCAGTCGGGAGACTCGCTCATCCCTGCACCTCCGCCGCATGCCAGCGGAAGATGTTCATCTTTTCCTCGCGCAGCAGGGTGGTGCGGGTCAGGTCGTAGCCGGAGCGCTGCCGCATCCGCTCGATGATCGCCATTTTTCCGGCGTTTCCTTGCAGCCCTCGATTCAGGTAGGCTACCGCGCCGATGAGCAGGTCGGCCAGTTGCAGTTGCTCGATCTCGTGGGAGTGAACCAGTTGCAGCCGCTCGATCACCTGCCGCGAGAAATCGTAGCGGTCGTTGCACAGCACCTCGTGCAACTTGGCCGCTTTCTGCGCGCCCCGCGTGTCCTTGATATCGAGATAGATGCGGTAGCGGGCATCGGGCCGGAAGATGACCTTGAGCATGTCGAAGTACATCTTGTAATACCAGCCGTCATGATCCTGACCAGGAAATGCGTCGTGCCGCAGCAGCGACTTGTCGGGCACGATCAAGGCGCGAAAGTGCAGGTCGTCGTCATCAAAAAAATAATCGACCAGGTCCAGGTAGAGGGCTTTCCCGGCGGGAGAGACCTTGGTCCACTTCACTTCAAAATGCGGCGGCAGCCCGTGCTTCTGCTTAATCTCCCGCAGGCGGACGGCGATCTCGCGCGTCTTGTCCAGCGGGCACCAGACCGCCCCCAGCACCATGGCCTTCTGGTGGTCGTTTTCCAGGTGGCAGGATTCATCGCAGTAGATATTAAAGGTTTCGCTCATAATGCCCTCTTCAGCTCTATCCAAGCGCCGCATCAAGCTGTTCTAGTGCTGCCACAATTTCGTTTACAATTGATTGATCGAATTCCGGCAAATCAGTTCCATCGTGTGTGCCAGTATTGAGATAAGTCCACGGCGGCTGTTTGGCATCAGTACCCAAAACCGTTGAGAGTGCGTTTACTATCTGATCTTTGTTTGGGATGTCGGCTTTTGACCGATTGAACTTCGATTTAAGATTGTCAGCAAGATACCTCAAATCCCAAGGTTGATCCGGGGCTCGTCTGGCCACGCTGATGGGTTTGTCAGACTTATCGCTATGCTTGCCGTAGTGATACCATGCTTTTTCACACAAAGTTTCCAGCCCCCGCCGGGCAGACATGAGTGAATCTCTATATTCGCCAGTTTTATAATATTCTCGGGCTGCCAATACATAATTTCTGGGCCGTTTCAATGCGTTGACCTGTATATGGTACTGACCCTCTTCTTTTGCGGAAAAAATATACGACTCCGCTTCCTTGGCGGCCTCTTTGCCGATAAATTGGTGGGTGGAGTTGAAAAACTCTTCCCCGTGAATGGCGAGGATAATCTGTTGGTTGCGGAAAAAATCATCAGCGAACAGCGTTTCACGAATTGCCCGGCGATGTTCATCATCAATGGCATTGACCGGGTCATCGAAGATAAGGAACGGGCAGTTCTCTTTAATGTTTTTGGCTGCCAGTATGGCCAGTCCGATGCACCTGATATGCCCTTCGCTTAACACATGCAGGGCATCGAAAAAGGTGGCGGGATCATTTTGGAACGATATTTCCATCCGTTGATTCTGACTGAGCGGCAAACGAACAGCGGCTAATTTCTCAAGCTGCTTGTCAGAGCGGTTGAAAGCGTTGTACAGCGTTACAACCGTATCGCCTAAATCCGCTACCAATTGGGCTGGGAGTCCATCCTTATAGGAATTCAGTTTCTGAACAAAGGTGGCGTAGGCACTGGCGATCGCCTGATTTTGGGTGACAACCGATTTCTCGGTTTCTACATCAGCAATGAGCTCAGCATTCTCTGTGTCAAATTTTTCGATGGCCTCCTTGGCTTTTGCCATTGCCTCATCTGCCGTTTTTCGGCGCGTTTGCAGTTTAACTATCTACCTCGGCAGATTGACGAAGCCTTTTGAGTTCTGCTTGTTTCTCGGCGCGTTGCTGAGCAGCCTGAGCAATCGCTTTGTCCGCCTCCTCAAGTTGCGCTACCTGCGCCTCCACATGCAGCCATGGAGAGAGTTCACCCTCCGATTGTTGATGCAGGGGATGCCACCAGTCGATGCTGGCCGCTTCTCCTGAAGGAAGTTGAAGGGTTGCGAGTTGGTTGTCTTCCCGGAACCGGGCGCAGCAGGTATGTACGATTTGCGAAAGATCAGTCAATAATTTCCCGATCCTCTCTTCCAGGGCTTTGGCATCTTGCTGCAATTCGGACAGATGTTGCAGTTTTTGCAGCTCTTCTCCGGCATGGGCATAAGGATTAACCGCCGCTTGGGTCAGTGGCGTTTGACAGGCCGGACACTGTTCCGGGCTGTTTGGCTGGACCTGCGTCACCGCCTCATAGAGCTGTTTAAATGATATCTGCTGACTGGCGGCCGCTAATTCCTGTTGTTTGACGGTGAGATCCGCCAGGCAGGAGATGACCGACTTTTTCAGGTTCTGTAAGGCGGAAGCGGTTACGTTGCTTTTGACCGCCAGCGGCTGTTGCAGGTCGGTGTCGAGCTTCACCAAATTCTCCAACAGTGGAAAGTGTGTAAAATAAAAGGCATAGCTGATGATTGCTAAGCCCTTGTTTTTGTTATGGCGGAGGGGGGGGAGATTCGAACCCCCGGTGGCTTGCGCATCAGATTCGTCATCTGTTGCCCGTTTATCATTTATTCAAACAAGCGAAATCACATCGCGTGGCACGACTCACAGTCTTCCGCAACTCCGAACGCTGTTGACCCATCGTGGCAGGCACCACAGGATTCACCATTCTCCATCTCCTCCATGGTCGCCTGATTCTCGCCCTGCTCAGGCTTGAATAGATCGGGGTGGCACTCATCGCAACCGAACATCGCGATATGGGCGTCATGAGGGAAGGTGACATTGCCGGCATCTTCGCTGATAAAGACGATATTGCCGGCGTGGCAGGTGGTGCAGTCTTCGGCAACGCTGAAAGCTTCCTCGCCGTTATGGCAGAAACCGCAGGATTCGCCGTCCTCCATCCGGGCCATGGTGAACGCCGGATTCTTCTTGGTGACGATGTGGAAAACATCATTGTGACAGGTGGGACAGTTCTTACCGATAGATTCCATCTCCATGTGTGTATAATGGCTGAACTCGACCTTGCCTACCGAGTCGGTTTCCAGGTAAACTTTATCCTTGATCCAGCGGCCATAAATAACGGATGGCAGAACCAGCATAAACAGAACGGTGAGAATCATCCAGCGGCGTGTCATAATTTTCCTCCATCGGTAAGTTTGGGCAATATTATACTGATTATACTGATTTTATCCATTCAACCAACTTTTTAATTTAGTTTTTTAATTTAGATTCCGCTTACTACGCAGCAATCGGGCCGTCAGATTGCACACAACCAGAGAGTATGAAAGTGAGCTATAATGGACCATCGTCGCACCGAACAACTTTATGCTGTTGTTTCTCCAGGCCTGGAAAGCGTCTGCGCAGCAGAGCTGTCAGCATTGGAGATCACGCCACAAGAGGTCACCGTGGGCGGCATAGCCTTCGCCGGGCGTTTGCGAGATCTTTACCTCGCCAACCTCTGGTTGAGAACAGCCAGTCGGATTCTTGTCCGTTTTGCTGAATTCCGGAGCCGGGACTTCCCGGATCTTTATCGCCGGGCGCATCGCCTTCCCTGGGGACGCTTCATTCAACCGGAGGCTTCGGTCGCCTTCCGCGTCACCTGCCATTCGTCACGCCTCAATCATACCACACGCATTGCGGAAACGCTTGAATCAGCCCTTAATCAGGCACTTGGACGTTCGACGAACCCGGTCGGTGACAATCCCCAGTTAGTGCTGGTCAGGGTTGTCGATGACCAGGTGGTTATTTCGATCGACAGTTCCGGTGAGCTTTTACATCGTCGCGGTTATCGTCAGTCCGTGACGGTTGCGCCGCTGCGTGAAACACTTGCGGCCGGGGTGCTGATGCTGCTCGGCTGGAACGGCACAAGCCCACTGGCGGATCCGATGTGCGGCTCCGGCAGTTTTCTTTTGGAAGGAGCGCTGCTTGCCCGGCAACAGGCGCCAGGCCTCGATCGCTCATTTGCCTTTATGAATTGGCCCGGATATCGCGAGGGGCTATGGAATCTGCTTTGTTCAGAGGCACAGCGGTTGGCGGTTGATGTGTCCTTGGCAGTCAGCGGCGCCGATGAAAACTCCGGGGCGGTTATTGCGGCAAAAGCAAATTGCCAGCGCTGCGGTGTTGCCGGGCAGGTCATAACCGACCAGCTTCGCCTTTCTGAACAGCCGATACACGACGGTCAGGGATTGGTTATCTGCAACCCCCCTTACGGCAAGCGCCTTGATCTGGGAGAAAATCCGGAACTTTACTATTCTGAGCTAGGTCGTCAATTGCAGAGAGCATACCCCGACTGGCAGCTGGCAATGCTCTGTTCCAATCCCTCGCTGGTGAAAGCGACTGCCCTGCCGTTCAGGCAGATAGCCAGCCTTGACAACGGCGGCTTGAATGTCGGACTGTTTGCGACAGACTCCTGACCGCAGGATTTCTCGTCACAATCTGGCGATTCTTGCTTGCACTGCAGGTAAAAATCGTCTATAGTCCGCACTCTTCTCCCTCGCAGTTTATCGGACTATACGGGCCGAAG
>JBPPMD010000220.1:0-11757 GCA_051305875.1 Desulfuromonadales bacterium
TATGCTGAGCGTGACAGTCAGCGTCCCGGTTGCATTCGTTTGACACAAAAGCATATCAAAAGTGGCTTTCTTCCGGCAGATTGCCCTTATGTGGCCGGTATTAAAAACTACCCGGCGCCAATCATGAAGGACGAGCCTGATCCGGAAAACTCCTGAAAAACGTCTTCCTTAATCGTGTCGTTATGCTTTTCTATGATAAAGTTCTGGTTAATTTATCGCAAAGGCGCAATGAAATTAACCTCTTGCAAAGTACAAAACGGTCATTCACGAAGTACTTTTGATCAAAAAATCAGGTTCTAACGGTTAGGATAATGTTTACCTTTGCGCCTTTGGTACCGTTAGTTTTAGGTTCTTAGCCAGCGTGTCATCACGAAGTATAAATTGGAAATTATCATGATCAGGAGAGCCTTATGCGTCAAATCAAGTTTGGCACTTCCGGATGGCGCGGAATCCTCGCCGAAGACTTTACCCTGGACAATGTCCGCGTTGTAACCCAGGCCATTGCGGATTTCCTGCGCGCGGAAAAATCTGTCGAGAAGGGACTGGTGGTCGGTCACGACAGCCGTTTTATGGGTGAATATTTCGCCAGGGAAACGGCGAGAGTGCTTGCCGGTTCGGGAGTGCCGGTTTTTATCTGTAAACGTGACACACCGACCCCGGTCATCGCCTATGAAATTATGCGCCGCAGCACGGCAGGTGCCATCAATATTACCGCCAGCCACAATTCCTATGAGTATAACGGCATCAAATTTTCGACGGCCTGGGGTGGACCAGCACTGCCTGAAGTGACTGCCGAGATTGAGCGCCTGGCCAATGCCATGCTCGGTGAAGTGTGTTATCGCGATATGCCGCTTGATCAGGCGGTCAGGGCTGGTCTGGTCAAAGAAATCGATCCTATGCCCGATTACCTGACCAGCTTACGTACCAAAATCAATCTCGAGGCGATTGGCAGGTCAGGGATGACGGTTGTGTTTGACCCGATGTATGGAGCTGGCCGCGAATACGTAGACAGCCTGCTGGTAGAATCCGGTCTGCTGGTGCAGACGATCAATGGCGCTCGTGACCCGTACTTCGGTGGGTTGCCACCCGATCCGTCACCAGCGCACCTTAACGATCTTATCACCAGGGTCAAGGGTGACAAGCGGATTGTGATCGGCCTGGCCACCGATGCCGATGCCGACCGTTATGGTATTATCGACGCCGACGGTGCTTTTATTGAACCGAACTACATTCTCGCGCTGCTCTACGATTACCTGCTGCGGAGAAAAGGCGAGTCGGGTGATGCAGCCCGATCGGTTGCCACCTCACATTTCATTGATGCCGTAGCCGCCCATCATGGATATGCCGTGCACGAGACACCGGTCGGTTTCAAATTCATCGGTGAATTCATTCGTGATAACAAGATTGTCATCGGTGGCGTAGAGAGTGCCGGCTTAAGCCAGCGTGGCCATATACCGGACAAAGATGGTGTGCTCGCCTGTCTGCTGGTCGCTGAAATGGTGGCTGTCGAAGGCAAGACCGTCGGTCAGTTGCTGGCAAATCTTTATAGTCGCGTCGGCGAGTTCCATACCTCGCGCAAGAACCTTCGACTTTCCATGGAGCTGGCAGCAAGAATCGACGACAAACTGGCTTTGCCGCCTGATCGACTGGCCGGGAAACCAATCAGGGACATGGTCACAACCGATGGTGTCAAATTGATCCTTGAGGATGGCTCCTGGGCGCTCTTCCGTAAATCGGGGACTGAGCCTGTAGTGAGGGTTTATACCGAGGCAGGGAGCAGAGAAGAATTGGAGGTACTGACTGAGGCAGCGGTCGGGTTTGTGCAAAGTTAACATTTTGCTGTCTGAGTTTATGTTGCTTGTTTTGCTGTTTCTGCAGAAAGGAGGTTTGTTTAATTCCGTCGGATCTTCATCACCCGATGCACAGGAGAGTCGGGGCAGGTCTACACAATTTCACAAAAATTCACCATCTGAAATTTATTGAAATCATGTCTGATTGAGGAGGAGGGGAAAATGGCCAGGCCTTTACGAATTGAATTTCCGGGCGCATTTTATCATGTCATGTCGCGTGGTACCGAGAAGCAGGCAATCTACAGAAATCGCCTGGATCGAATGAAATTCCTGGAATATCTTGCATCGGCCTCTGTCAGGTATGGTGCAAGCATCCACTGCTACTGTTTAATGGACAATCACTACCACCTATTGCTTGAGACGCCTGATTGTAACCTTGTGCAGATTATGCACCATATCAATGGCGCCTATTCAGCTTATTTCAATACTAAACACAGTCGGGTCGGACACGTGTTTCAGGGTCGGTACCGCTCTGTTCTCATAGATGCCGATGCGTACTACCTGGCCTTGTCTCGATATATTCATTTGAATCCGGTAAAAGAAGGCTTGTCATCAAGTCCTGCGACATATGAATGGAGCAG
Organism: Desulfuromonadales bacterium; assembly: GCA_051305875.1. GTDB lineage: Bacteria > Desulfobacterota > Desulfuromonadia > Desulfuromonadales > BM103 > M0040. Next base: position 2,432 of record JBPPMD010000220.1, read on the forward strand.
CTATCAATATTACATGACTGGACTGGAAACTTTGAACTGGCTGCAGACAAACTTTTTGCTCACCATGGTGGGAGATGGTCCGGACGCCAGATACAAGTATCACCAGTACGTCGAAGCAGACGATGACGCTTTCAACGACCTTTATGCCAGCAAGTTCTCTTCGCTGGCAATCCTTGGCCGGCCGGAATATGTCGAGGAGATCAAAGAAAAATATCTCTCGACGCAACACGTCAGTCGAGACCTTCCTGCAACCAGGGAATTGAGAATACGTCCAGAAATTCAACAGATTGTTGATGTCGTTGCAGGGGAGTTGAGTGGAGATCATCGGCTGGTCAAGAAGATGACAATTTATATGTGCCATCATTTCAGTGGATGCTCTTTGAAAGAGATTGGCGCATATTTCGGGGTCGGCGAATCAGCCGTTTCTGAATGTAGCAATAGATTCGCGAAGACTTTATACAAAGATCAGCGTCTTGCGGAAATGATTGCTGGTTTTCTGGCTGAGCTAAAAATGTGAAATGTGTAGACCTGGCCCCTAAAGTTGAGTGTAACGTGTGGGAATAAAAAGGAGCTGTTTTTATTAAAGCTAAAAAATGTTTGCTTTTCTCCATGACTCTGCGTCTTGAGTGAACGTAGCGAATGGGTGTTAATTTGTGAATCTGATTACGGTTTCATTTAAAATATATATCCATTATTAAATCAAGTAGATAGCCAGATGCTTCATGTTGTAAAGGGTTGGGATGGACTGCGCGCGTTGCTTGAATTCCTGGTTAACCATCGAGATTCTCGATATAGCATTAGTATTTCTCCTGTTTGCCGAATTTTTTTGTTATCAACTTTTTTAATGCTTTCCCCTCTTTTTCAGCTACTTCCACCAATTTAAATCACCAGAGTAATGAGTCGTAATACGTCGTTCTATTTTTTTTCTTGACAGAGATGGTCGGGCTTGCATATTTTATTCACACTGTTGGTATGTTGTAATTGCTGGTCACTGTCAAAGCTAAACTATTCGCGAGGATGCGACGGAAAACCACGGGTCTTTCTGGTACAAAAGACAGGCGGGGTGCCGAAGGTTCAATTAAACTTTGTAGACCAGTTTTTCTATTTAATGTTCATCCGGAGTTTCCGGATGAAAACTGCTTTGTAAGAAGTATTGTTTTGCGGTCAAGGATATGTATGACCGCTATTAAGGGGGGAGGTAGGCTAATCTTTATGTGTACCGACAAGAAAGGTTCCGCACATACAATGCAATAGCCGCACAGGCGGCGATGCCGCGCCAAGGTCAGGAGGGGGCCGACGGCGTTGGAGGGGATGTGATGTTATGTGATGCTCAAGGAGGGATGCGGGATCTTTCTACCCCATTTTATGTGATCTCATTTTAATGAGACACTTATCGCGGCCCGCCCGAAACGGCGGGCCGATTTTTGAATTAAAAAGATGTGAACGTATTCTTCCTTTTGTAACCTCATTTGTGATTCCATCAATAGTGCATTTCTGCTATAAGCGGACATGCCAAGTCCATCATGCTCCTGGAATCCGTCGACTATTCATGACCCGATTTTGCCTTGTTTCCATCCGGAATCTCCGGACGAAAACAACTTATGATCGACTTCCACTCGCACATACTTCCTGCCCTTGATGACGGTGCTGTCACCATTGACGAGTCTATAGCTATGTCGAAAGCGTTAGCGTCTTTCGGCTACCAGACCGTCTGCTGCACGCCGCACTGCATCAAGGGCTATTATGATCTGACACCGCAAAAGGTGCGCGAAGCGACGTTGATACTGCAGGCCGATCTCGATAACGCTGAAATCCGTCTGGAACTTTGGCCCGGCATGGAATACATGCTCGATGAGTACTTCGCCGGGTTCGCCGATGACCTGCTGCCGCTTGGCGACACTGGCCTGATTCTTTGTGAGGCTCCGCAACAGGCTCATCCAGGGGTCGTTCAGGAAAGTCTCAAGCTCATTATCGAAAAAGGATACGTGCCGTTGATTGCGCATCCTGAACGGACTGAGCATTTTTATCGAACGCTGCAATCCCGGGACACGGAACAGAGTGAACACCGCCATGCGGAAAGAGGAACACAGGAAGAAGAAAACCTGCAGGACTCAAGGCGTTTCTTCCGAAGGTTTTGGCCGTTTGCGTCCCACGTTCCACGACCCATGGATCGAGAGCCTTCCACTTCGTGCATTGTGCTTCCGGAGACCTGTCTGTTCCATGCGAATCTCGGCAGTTTCACCGGATTCTATGGTGAACTTGTCCAACGACGGGCTTATGAACTCCTTAAACTAAACGTTTATTCCGCGCTCGCCAGCGACCTGCACGACGGCGCTTCGGCAGCGAAAGTTCTCGTGAGCGACAAGTTTGCGACTAATCCTTTTCTGAAAAAGCTGGCGGAGTTCGATGGCTCGACATGCAAGCCGGGTGCAACCAATAGCGAAGATGCTGGCGGAGGGCAGGGGCAGTTGTTTTGAGATTCAAGGTGCAAAAATTGTGAAATGTGTAGACCTGGCCCCTATTTGTACATAAATAGATATGTTTTCGACTTGATTCACACCGTTTTCCTGTAACAATTTCAATGGCGAAGTTGATAATCACATAGACTGATTTTTTAAAAAGGTTGGTGTAAAGCATGGTGACGATAGATTCAATTATAAAACGTAAATCAAAAATTGCTGTTGTTGGTCTTGGCTACGTCGGTCTTCCTTTGGCGGCAGTCTTTGGTCATAAAGCTGAAGTCATCGGTTTTGACATCGATGAACGCAAGATGGCGAAGCTGCGCAATGGGATGGATGTTACCGGTGAGCTGACGTCTGAGCAGCTGGCAGCGACACAAATTGATTACACCACCGATCCCGCGCGGTTGGCAGAGGCAAAATTTATCATTGTCACCGTACCGACGCCAATCGACGACAATAACAAACCTGATCTGCGTCCGATCGAGTCGGCGAGCCGGACCATTGGTGCAAATCTGGCGAAGGGAAGCATTGTTGTTTACGAGTCGACCGTCTATCCCGGCGTCACCGAAGAGATCGCCGTGCCGATCCTTGAACAGGCTTCCGGTTTGAAATGCGGTATCGATTTCAAGGTCGGTTACTCGCCCGAACGCATCAACCCGGGTGACAAGGTGCATACTGTCGATAAGATCATCAAGGTCGTTTCCGGTCAGGATGCAGAAACCCTGGAGACGGTCGCGCAGGTTTACGAAATGGTGGTGACTGCCGGTGTGCATCGCGCCGCCTGCATCAAGGTCGCAGAAGCCGCCAAGGTCATCGAGAACACCCAGCGCGACCTGAATATCGCATTGATGAACGAGCTGGCACTGATCTTCGGCCGTATGAGCATCTCCACCCGCGACGTCCTCGCCGCCGCCGGCACCAAGTGGAATTTCCTGCCGTTCACCCCCGGACTGGTCGGCGGTCACTGCATCGGTGTTGATCCTTACTATCTGACCTACAAGGCCGAAGCTATCGGCTATAATCCCCAGGTCATTCTCGCCGGCCGACGCATCAATGACGGCATGGGAAAGCACATCGCAGAACAGACTGTCAAGAACCTGATCATGCACGACAAGGCGGTAAAAGGTGCCCGGGTCCTGATCCTCGGACTGACCTTCAAGGAAAACTGCCCCGACATCCGCAATACCAGGGTAATCGGCATCGTGAATGAACTCAGAGAGTATGGCGTGGCGGTTCTGGTCCACGACCCAATGGTCGATCCGGATGAAGCGCAGCATGAGTACGGCCTCGACCTGGTTGACCTCGAGTCCCTGGCTCCGGTGGATGGAGTGGTATGGGCCGTTGCCCACAACACTTTCTCGGAGATCACACCACAGCGGCTTAAGAACCTTTGCGGCAGTGGCAATGGCTCTGGAGTGGTGATGGATGTGAAGGGTGTGCTGCAGAGGGAAGCGGTTGAGCAGGTTGGCCTGGGGTACTGGAGTTTGTAGCTTTTGGCTCATTTCCTGATGGATACCAGCTGTTTCCTTCCAAGAAATTGGTGCCCGCTTTTCCCAGCCTACCTCATCTCAGCCTGACTTTCCTGGTGCAGTTAATCTGCTGATATGCTATACAAATCAATTGATTATGAGAATCGATTTGCTGAACGAACCTATGGGAGTCTTTCATGTCCAAAGTCGCTTTAATCACAGGCATCACCGGCCAGGACGGTGCGTATCTCGCCGAGTTCCTGTTGAAAAAAGGTTACATCGTCCACGGCATCAAGCGCCGGGCGTCACTTTTCAACACCGATCGCATTGATCATCTTTACCAGGATCCACATGTTGAACATCGCAAATTCATCTTGCATTACGGTGACTTGACCGATGCGACCAACCTTATCCGCATCATCCAGGAGGTGCAACCGGACGAGATCTACAATCTGGCTGCCATGTCGCACGTGGCGGTCTCTTTCGACACTCCGGAGTACACCGCCAATGCCGACGGTATAGGTACCTTGCGCATCCTCGAGGCGATTCGCATTCTCGGCATGGAGAAAAAAACCCGTTTCTACCAGGCATCGACTTCTGAACTCTACGGCAAGGTGCAGGAAACGCCGCAGACGGAGACAACACCATTCTACCCACGCTCTCCCTACGGCGTGGCCAAGCTCTACGCCTACTGGATCACTGTCAACTACCGCGAGTCGTACGGTTTCTTTGCCTGCAACGGTATCCTCTTCAACCACGAGTCGCCGATCCGCGGTGAAACTTTCGTTACACGCAAAATTACCCGCGCTGTGGCGCGCATGGCGCTCGGTCTGCAGGATTGCCTGCATCTCGGCATCCTCGACGCAAGGCGCGACTGGGGACATGCCAAGGATTACGTTGAGGCCCAGTGGCTGATGCTGCAGCAGGATGAACCGGAAGATTTTGTCATTGCTACCGGCAAACAGTACACCGTACGTCAGATGGTTGAAACGGCCGCGCAGGAGCTCGGCATCGGTCTGCGCTGGCAAGGTGAGGGCCAGAATGAAGTCGGTGTCATTGATGCTGTTGATGCGGGACGCGGGACGAGGGATGCGGTATTAACACCCGGTCAGGTCGTTGTCCGTATCGACCCGCGTTATTTCCGGCCGGCAGAAGTCGAGACACTGCTCGGTGATCCGACCAAGGCGAAACTGAAGCTCGGCTGGCAACCGAAGGTGACTTTCGAGGAACTGGTCATCGAGATGGTACGCTCCGACCTGGACGCAGCGCAGAGGGATGAGCTGGTCAAACATCATGGTTACCAGACGTTTGATTATCATGAATAGCTGTACTCCACAAAGGATACAGAGCTCACTGAAGTTCTTGGTTTTTAGACAAAACCGGCTGTTCTCTGTGTCCTTACCGGATTTTGAGGGTAAATAATGGAAAAACAGTCAAAAATATTTGTTGCCGGTGCCAAAGGCCTGGTCGGTTCGGCGATCGTGCGGCGCTTGCAGGCGGACGGCTATACCAATTTATTGACGCCGGAGAGCGGCACGCTTGACCTGACTGACCAAAGGGCGGTTGCCGCTTTTTTTGCAGCGGAGCAGCCGGAGTATGTGTTTCTGGCCGCGGCCAGGGTCGGAGGTATCCATGCCAACAATACCTACCCTGCGGATTTTATCCATAGCAACCTTGTGATCCAGACCAACGTCATCGATCAGGCCTATCGCTGCGGGGTTAAGCGCCTGTTGTTTTTGGGATCATCGTGCATCTACCCGAAAGATGCCGCCCAACCCATGAGCGAGGGTGCCCTGCTGACCGGTCCGCTCGAGCCGACCAACGAGCCTTATGCTTTGGCCAAGATCGCCGGACTGAAGATGTGCGAGGCCTACAACCGCCAGTATGGTACCCAATTCGTGGCGGTGATGCCAACCAACCTTTATGGACCGGGGGATAACTTTCATCCTGAGAACTCGCATGTGCTGCCGGCGCTTATACGGCGCTTTCATGAAGCCCGGCTTGGTCAGGTAAGGAGTGACACCTCACTCCTCACTCCTCACCCCTCACGGAATAAGGACAAAGTCGTTGTCTGGGGTACCGGGACGCCGATGCGGGAATTCCTGTATGTCGATGATATGGCGGACGGTTGCGTATTCGTCATGGAACTGGATGATGAGACTCTCTGCAGAGAAATGCTGAGCTATCCCAAGCCCTGTTTTATCAACCTGGGCACCGGGATTGATGTCACTATCCGGGAACTGGCAGAAACAGTTAAAGAGGTTGTTGGATACGAAGGAGCTCTCGAGTTTGACCCCAGTAAACCGGACGGCACCATGCGCAAACTGCTTGATGTCTCGCGAGCCAGGGCTATGGGCTGGCAGGCCAGGGTTTCGCTCAGGGAAGGCTTGGAAAAGACTTACCGGTGGTTTCTGCAAAATGAGGATAGTGTGCGTAAATAAACGGACTTATAACCAGTACCCGTAACCTGTAGGATTAACAATAATCGTACTCCGTGTCCCCGGTGCCCTCTGTGGTGAATGCTTAAGGGGTTCAGGTGAAAGTTTGAGGTTTATATGATCATACCCGTGATTCTGTCCGGCGGCGCCGGTACCCGTCTATGGCCCCTGTCCCGCGAGCTTTACCCGAAGCAGCTGCTGCCGCTGGTTGGTGAGCGAACCATGCTGCAGGAAACGGTGCTGCGTCTGGAGGGGCTTGCCGATCTTGCTGCGCCATTGGTGGTCTGCAACGATGCTCATCGCTTCATGGTCGCCGAACAGCTGCGTCAGGTGGGACAAGCTGCCGATACGATAATCCTTGAACCGGTTGGCCGCAACACGGCCCCGGCTGTGGCTGTGGCTGCCCTGCAATCAATGGTCGATGGCAATGATCCGCTTCTGCTGGTGTTGCCCGCCGACCATGTCATCCCTGATGCAGTGGCCCTTTGTGCGGCGATCAGTGCCGGAGTCGCAGCGGTGCAGGATGGCGCGCTATTGACTTTCGGCATTATGCCGACTGCGCCGGAGACGGGTTACGGTTATATAAAACGCGGAGCGGCATTAGACCTCAGGGGCGCGGAGCCAACCCCTCACCCCTCATCTCTCACCTCTTACGTCGTTGAACGTTTCGTGGAAAAGCCCGACCTGGCGACCGCTGAACAGTATCTTGCAAGTGGTGACTACTACTGGAACAGCGGCATGTTCCTGTTCAAGGCATCGACATGTCTAGCCGAACTTGCGAAAACTGCTCCGAAAATGCTGGCTGCCTGTGAACTGTCCTGGCGGGGGCGAGTTGCCGACCTGGATTTTACCCGGCTTGATGCCGAAGCCTTTGCAGCGTGCCCTGCTGATTCCTTCGATTATGCTGTGATGGAGAAGACCGAACATGCCGTAGTCATTCCTCTTGATGCCGGCTGGAGCGATGTCGGTTCCTGGGCAGCGCTCTGGGAGGTCGGCGCATCTGACGATCAGGGAAATGTCAGCAAAGGCGATATTATCAGCATCGATTGCAAAGACAGCTTTTTCTACTCCGGCACGCGTCTGGTGGCCGGGATCGGTTTGCAGGATGTTGTGGTCATAGAAACTGCCGATGCTGTGCTGGTTGCCGCCAAAGATCGGGTGCAGGAGGTCAAGCAGGTTGTCGAGCAGCTTAAAAAACTGGAGCGGGACGAGTACTTGCTCCACCGGCGTGTTAACCGTCCCTGGGGTGTTTATGAATGGCTGGATGCGGGTGACGGCTTTCTCGTCAAGCGGATTACCGTCAACCCAGGGGCCTGCCTCTCATTGCAGAGCCACCGGCACCGCGCCGAACACTGGGTGGTGGTGCGCGGAATCGCCGAAGTCACCTGTGAAAATGTTATCCAGACCCTTGAGGCGAATCAGTCAGCGTATATCCCGATTGGCACCAGGCACCGTTTGAGCAATCCCGGTGATGAGATCCTTGAGATTGTTGAGGTGCAGACGGGGCAGCGGCTCTCGGAAGATGATATTGAGAGGTTTGAAGACCAGTACGGGCGTTGAAGCGTGAGGAGTGAGGAGTGTCTTGGGAATTATATGAATTTATCCTGTTTTAAAGCCTACGATATTCGCGGCCGTATCCCCGACCAGCTCAACGAGGATGTGGCTTATCGCATCGGTCGCGCTTATGCGCAATTCCTGCAGCCGAAAACCGTCGTGGTCGGTCAGGACATACGGCCAACCAGCCAGGCGTTGACCGCAGCCCTGATCCGGGGGTTGACGGAGGGCGGAGCCAGTGTGCTCGATATCGGCCTGTGCGGCACCGAGGAGGTCTATTTCGCGACCTCGCATGCCAGGGCCGATGGTGGTATCATGGTGACGGCGAGCCACAATCCGATCGATTACAACGGCATGAAGCTGGTACGCAAGGAGAGTAAGCCGATCAGCGGTGACAGTGGCCTTGACCAGATCCGTCTGCTTGTGGAGCAGGGTGAATTTGATGCTTCCGGACAGGCAGGGCGGGTGACGCCCTATGAACACCGGGTTGCTTATATCCGTCACTTGCTCAGCTACATCGATACCTCGGTGTTGCGTCCTCTGAAGGTGGTGGTCAATGCCGGCAACGGCTGCGCGGGGCCTGTCCTTGATCTGCTTGAGAAACAGCTGCCGTTGGAAATCATCAAAATCTGCCATGAACCGGACGGCACTTTTCCCAACGGCATCCCCAATCCGTTGCTGCCGGAAAACCGCAGCATCACGGGTGATGCGGTGCTTGCACATGGCGCCGGCCTCGGCATTGCCTGGGATGGTGATTTTGACCGTTGTTTCCTCTTCAATGAGCAGGGAGAGTTTATCGAGGGATATTACATCGTCGGCTTGCTGGCCGATGCGTTTCTCGCCAAGCAGCCCCATGCCAGGATCATCCATGATCCGCGATTGACCTGGAATACTGTCGATCTCGTGCAGCGGGCGGGCGGCACGGCTGTCATGAGCAAGACCGGTCATGCCTTCATCAAGGAACGGATGCGTGCCGAGGATGCGGTTTATGGCGGCGAGATGAGTGCTCATCACTATTTCCGCGACTTTTCCTACTGCGACAGTGGTATGATCCCCTGGCTGCTGGTGGTCGAGTTGATGTGCCGCCAGCGCAAGCTGCTTACTGAGCTGGTTGGCGAACGCATGCGCCTGTTCCCTGCCAGCGGTGAAATCAACCGGACTCTGGGCAATCCGGCCGCAGCGATAGCTGCTGTCGAGAAACACTATGCTCCTGAAGCCGTCAATATTGACTATACTGACGGTCTTTCCATCGAATATTCTGAATGGCGATTTAATCTGCGCATGTCGAATACAGAACCGGTGGTTCGACTGAATGTTGAAAGTCGTGGCGACCAAGCGCTGATGGCGCGGAAGACGGAAGAATTGCTGGGTTTTCTTAATAATTTTACTGAGTGAGGCTGGAG
>JBPPMD010000231.1:0-9171 GCA_051305875.1 Desulfuromonadales bacterium
AACTTGAATACCGCGGTTATGATTCGGCAGGGATCGCAGCCCTTGATCAAGGGCAGGTCAATATATGTCGTGCTGAAGGCAAGCTGGTCAACCTGGAAAAAATCCTGCATGAGCGGGCCCTGATCGGTACCGTCGGTATCGGCCATACCCGCTGGGCAACCCACGGCCGTCCCTCGGAAAGTAATGCACACCCTCACAACGCAGGTGGTTTCGTGGTCGTGCACAACGGCATCATTGAAAACTACCTCGATCTCAAATCCCGTCTGCGTGAGCAGGGCCATCATTTCAGCTCAGATACCGACACGGAGATCATTGCCCATCTGGTCGAAGAACATTACAAGGAGTGCGGTGACTTCGAGACAGCCGTGCGCAAAGCACTCGGCGATGTGCGTGGTGCCTACGCGGTAGCGATTCTCTGTAAACAGGAGCCGGACAAGTTGATCGCCGCCAAACAGGGCTCGCCTCTGGTTGTCGGCCAGGGGCAGGGAGAGTTTTTCGTTGCCTCCGATATCCCGGCGATGCTCTCCCATACACGTGAAATGGTTTTTCTTGAAGATGGCGAATTGGTCGTTTTCACCACGGAAGCCATGGCGATTACCACATTGGATGGGACGCCGGTCGAGAAAACGCCGAAAACCATTACCTGGAGCCCGGTCATGGCCGAGAAGGACGGCTACCGGCACTTTATGCTCAAGGAGATCCATGAACAGCCACGGGCGATTGCCGACACGATTGCCGGACGGATTCGTGAAGAGCATGCCGAAGTGTTTCTGGCAGACCTCGGTCTCGAAGATGATTTTCTCAATGACCTGGAACGGATCTACATCGTTGCCTGTGGTACCTCGTGGCATGCCGCCCTGGTCGGTAAATTTCTGCTTGAGAAGCACGCCCGGATTCCGGTCGAAGTCGATATCGCCAGCGAATTTCGCTATCGCGACCCGCTGGTTACCGCAAAGACCCTGACCCTGGTGATCAGCCAGAGTGGCGAGACAGCCGACACCCTGGCTGCCTTGCGTGAAACTCACGGCAAAGGCGGCAAGGTCCTGGCCATCTGCAACGTGGTTGAATCCTCCATCGCCCGCGAAAGCGACGGCATCATCTATACTCACGCCGGACCCGAAATCGGCGTTGCCTCTACCAAGGCTTTTACCACCCAACTGGTGGCCCTCTACCTGTTTACTCTTTATCTTGGTAATCTGTGTGGCAAGCTAGATCAGGAAACCCGCCGCACCATGCTGGACGCCCTGGTCAGTCTGCCGCGCAAGGTGGAAGAGTGTCTCGAGCTGAACGCAATCATTGAACAGGCTGCGCAAAGCCTGATGCAGGCCAGCGATTTCCTCTATCTCGGCCGCGGCAACCAGTATCCGATTGCCCTGGAAGGAGCGCTCAAGCTCAAAGAGATATCCTACATCCATGCCGAGGGCTACCCCGCCGGAGAAATGAAGCACGGCCCGATTGCCCTGATCGATGAGCAACTGCCGGTGGTGGTGATTGCACCGCACAACGAGACTTTTGAGAAGGTCGCCGCCAACATGGAAGAAGTCCAGGCGCGTGGCGGGCGTGTGCTGGCGGTGACTGATCAGGCTGCGACCGGACTTGCTGACAGGGCGGAAATAGTCCTGGTTGTGCCGCAGACTGTTGATGATCTGATGCCGGTGCTTACGTCGATTCCCCTGCAACTATTGGCCTACCACATCGCCGTCCTCAAGGGGACCGATGTTGATCAGCCGCGGAATCTTGCCAAAAGCGTTACTGTGGAGTAGCTGTTGATGGCCAAGAATGTTTTCAGCATTCATTGATGCGGAGGATGAAAAATGAAAAGAGTCGCATTGTTCGTGATTACCAATCTGGCGATTGTTCTCGTGCTGGGCATTGTCCTGAGCCTGTTTGGCGTTGGCCGCATTCTCGATGAACAGGGTGTGGGGCTTGATCTTTACAACCTGCTGATTTTTGCTGCAGTGTTCGGCTTCGGAGGGTCGCTGATCTCGCTGGCTATCTCCAAATGGACAGCCAAACGCATGACCGGAGCCCGGGTGATTGTCTCGCCGGCCAGCGAGATCGAATCCTGGCTGGTACAGACAGTGACCAGACAGGCTCAGGGTGCCGGGATCGGCATGCCCGAGGTTGCTATCTACGACTCAGCCGATGTCAACGCGTTTGCTACTGGTATGCGCAGGAACAATGCGTTGGTGGCGGTGAGCACAGGGTTGTTGCGCTCCATGGATCGTGAAGAGGCGGAGGCCGTGCTGGCTCACGAAGTGAGCCACGTCGCCAACGGCGACATGATAACCCTGGCCCTTATCCAGGGAGTGGTCAACACTTTCGTGATCGTCGCCTCGCGGGTTGTGGGACATTTTATTGACCGCGTGATTTTCAAGACCGAGCGCGGCCACGGCCCCGCGTTCTACGTCACTTCGATTGTGGCCCAGATCGTCTTCGGCATTCTTGCCAGCACCATTGTCTTCTGGTTCAGCCGGCAGCGCGAATTCCGTGCTGATGCCGGAAGTGCCAGGCTGGCCGGGCGTGAGAAGATGATCGCGGCCCTTGAAAAACTGCGGCGTAACCTTGACCAGCCGCACCTGCCCGATCAAATGGCGGCATTCGGCATCTCGGGCAAGGTCAGCCACGGCTTCAAACGCTTTTTTATGACGCACCCGCCCCTCGATGAGCGGATCGATGCCCTCAGGCGCATGTCCTGAAATCTGCCAGCTACTTCGAAGTATTGACATGTAAATAGTTTTCGTCCGTAAACGGCCCTTTTCCGCAATCCTTCTTCTTATTGATCACGACTTCTTAAACACTAAAACCCGCCGGGTACATGGGCGGGTTTTCTCATATTGCCGGGTTCTGAGAATTGTCTACAACAGCGGTTTTTAGATAGACAAAACCTCTGACACAACTTCTGAGACAACCTAAACAAGGCATGTATTCATCCCTGCCGGACCCATACATCAAAATTGATCCTGCTTGCATCTATGGGAAGGAAAAAGCCCTCTCAAATTGAGAGGGCTTTCCAGGAGGATCAATTCATCATTCCGCCACCAGGCCCCATCGGCCAAGTAGGGTTCTGAGTGTCCATTGGGCTGTTGAAGTTTAGGCTCATGTGGTATCCGCCGCCGTCATAGTGAAAGCCGAAATAATCATTAACGCCATCTCCTTCGGCGTCGGCAAAGACGTCATTGACACCATTAACGTCATTATCGACCCAGCCAAAACCTTGCCGGTAGGGCATTCCGGAGACATCATCAATCCCATCACCGTTAGCATCCTGGTAACCCGCCATGTAGCCGTAGCTGGAACTATGCCCGGCGAAAGGACCGCTGGCGAGATCGTTGAGACCATCGCCATCGGCATCGATGAAGCGGTCGTTGATGCCATCACCATTCTCGTCCACCCAGCCATATCCATGGCCATAGGGCGCTGTGACAGTCCCGAGGTCATTCACCCCATCGCCGTTCGCATCAGCAAAGAAATCGTTTCGCTCGTTCCCATCTAGATCAGCCCAACCCGGCATCGCCACATAAGGGGTTCCAGTGACGTCGTTAATCCCATCGCCATCGACATCCGTGAATCTGTCATTCACACCGTCACTGTTACCGTCACTCCAGCCAAAAGGATGCTGGTAAGGCATGCCGGTGAGATCGCAGATGCCATCACCATCAGCATCCACAAAGCGATCATTGATGCCATCTTTAGGATTATCATCGATGAAGCCGAAACCAAAACCATAGGAACGCCCGTTCAGGTCGTTAATTCCATCACCATTCTCATCGATGAAATGGTCATTGAGACCATCGTTATTTGCATCTACGTAACCCTGGTTCATGTGGTAGGCATAGCCAGCGAAATGGCGCCCCTGGTCACAGATCCCGTCACCGTCAGCATCCGAAAAGTTGTCGTTGATGCCATCACCATTCTCATCGACCCAACCGAAATGATAGCCATTGAAACCGGTAAAGGTCCGGACCTGACCATTTGCCAGGGTCATGGTGCCGAAATCTAGTCCGCGACCGGCAGCCATCCGGAATTGGAATTCCATCTCCGTCCCGTCGCCCATCTGGATATACAGCGAGTGATCACCATTCGCGACATTGCTGATTGTGAACCGATCCTGGGCATTCGGGAAAACAGGAGTTGAAGAATCGTCGAGATAGATGGTCGCCGGAACAACGGCAATTGCCGATGTGGGTGTGATCAGATCAAAGAACCGAGATACCGCGCTCGACTGTGTCGTCAGAACGCCCGTTACCGTCGATGATTGCAAACTCGGGGTCGTCGCAGAACCAACATCAGAGGGGGCATCATCGCTGCCACCACCGCCGCCGCAGGCAGCGAGGGAAAACCCTGCCAAAATCAAGAAAATGAAAATGACCAGTCGTTTCAAGGATTCTTGGTACATAATTTAAGCTCCTTTTCTTTTAGGTTTATCCTATAAACCAACTATATAAAATAATGCATTTACTGTGCCTATTTCAAGCTCCCCATCTAAGTCCCTTGAATCATTGTTCAGGAGAAGTTGTTTGAGGGGAACCACTTTCGGGTGGCCTACTGTAACTGTTGAAATAATAACACAATTCTGTGGTTATGCGTCAAAATTATTGTTCTTCACAGGCTTGCAAGCCTTCAAAATTTACCTCTATTCACTTCAAGTAAGAAAAGGGGAAAAGACGAACGATAACCACCTGGATTAATTTCGAGTGGCCCTCTTGCATCCCGGATTGATGTTTTGATATAGTGAAATTACCTCAGTAGCACAAGAGGTCTATCAGGAATAAGGAGGAAGATTATATGCTAGTCTCTGATCCGCCTTACCATTTAGTGAAAGCCTCATCATTCTAAAAAGCTATAAAACCTGGCTCACAGTAGTCGGGTAATCTGATGTAGATTCCTGCAACGGGAATTGCAAAGAATGTGAAAGATAGCAAAGCATCTCGTGTATTTTCGGGGTGCTTTGTTTTTTTATGTGACGGAAACGGTAACCACTTCAATTCATATTTGTAAGAGATCGTAAGAATCACACATTTCTGCCGAATTTCAGCCCATAAATCAATTCGGGAGCAATTGTGAGAAATTTCTGAGATATGGTTGTTATAGTTAGTTCTGGCGAAGCAGGTTGTCCGATATATCAGGGTCTGTAATAAAGCCTTTGGCTTTGTCGAAAGCAATCCGTAATCCATGCACAAGCAATTGGGGGGATGATGAAGAACACTTGCCTGGCCTTTCTTGACGCAATTGTGCAGAAGTGAGATTGGGACTGCAATCATTGTCTCAGTGATAAATCCGATTCTCAGGGGGAAAGAAAAACCTTATGCGTTTGGCTTTTGACTTGGAACAGATAGGGGCCTGGTCTTTCGACTTCACCACTGGTCAAGTGCAATGGGATGATCGTTCCGGGGCGTTTTTCTCTCTTCCAGCGGATCGACCCATCTCAAGTAAAGAGGTCCTCTCACGGGTTCACCCGGAAGATCGGAGGGCTTTCGAAAACAATTTTCAGGACGGACTCAACACGTTCCCGGACTGTGATTATCAAATGGAATTTCGGGTGATCTGGCCTGATGGTTCTATTCACAACCTTTTGGGAAGAGGAAGAGTCTTTCTTTCGCAGGATGGTTTACATCAACCCGCACACATCTTAGGCACTTTCCTTGACCTGACGATATCGCCTGACGCTGACTTGGATCATGAGCAAAGCCTGAAGCGTTTTCAGGATTTAGTCGAGACAGTCAATGACTGGGTTTGGGAAGTCAACCAGGACGGAGTCTATACTTATGCAAGTCCAAGAGTAAAAAATTTATTAGGATACGATCCGGAGGAGGTCATTGGGAAGACACCATTCGATTTCATGTTGGAAAGTGAAAAAGATCGGGTGGCCAATGAGTTCAAGAAGCTTCTGACCATGAGAGAATCGTTCCTGGCTTTGGAGAACAGAAACCGCCACAAGGACGGTCACTTGGTTGTTTTAGAGACCAGTGGAATTCCCTATTTCGACGAGAGCGGCACCTTGCTCGGTTACCGTGGTATCGACCGGGATATCTCCGAGCGCAAGCGAGCTCAGGAAGCGTTGATCCAGGCGAACCTGGAGTTGGATGCTTTCGTCTACACCGTTTCCCATGACCTGCGTAGTTACCTGACGCCGATCATCGGCTACGCTGGAGTGCTCAAGGAGACCTGTCAGGAGCGTTTGGACAATCAGTCTCTTGGCTGTCTGGTAGAGATCGAGAACCAAGGGTACAGGATGCTGGAGCTCATGGAAGATCTTCTGATACTGGCAAAGGTGGGACATCTGCCGAGATCAACCGATCCGGTTGACCTTAACGAAGTGGTGGAGGACGTCCTGGTCGATATGGGGAGCCTTGTAGCGCAAGCCGGAGTCATCACCGAGCGGCATTCCATGCCAAAACTGCGAGTTCCGAAATCCCTTCTGACCCAGATTTTTTGTAACCTGCTTGGGAATGCCATACGTTACGCAGGAAGCGATGGCAACCCCATTGAAATAGGAGGAGAGCGCAGGGGAGACCTTGTGCGTCTCTATGTCCGAGATCATGGTCCGGGTATTGCGGAGAGTGAACGGAGTCGCATCTTCGAGGTTTTCTATCGTGGCGTTGCTGGCAGAAAAACTTCAGGAACGGGGGTGGGGCTTGCTACGATCCTGAAGATTTCCCGTCTCTATGGGGGACGAGCCTGGGTGGAGGAAACTCCTGGCGGCGGCAGCAGTTTCTGGGTGGAATTGATGGATATTCAGAATCCCCGTGAGTAAGCCCGGCTCGTTGTAAAGTGAGGCCAGCCAGTCGCGGCTAAAGCTGGTTTCCCAATAATCATTATTTCCAGGTTAATTAAGCCCCATCCGGTTTCGACTCCTGCTGTTAAACGCCAATGAGCTCTAACCCGACAAAAATGGCCAGAATAAAAACGGTCATCCCCACGACCATCTTTGTCTCGCTGACATTGAGGAGCTCCTGCAGGGTGATTCCACCGAAAGAACCCAGGCCTTGGATGTGATCCCTGACAAATGGATAAATGATGCTATAGATGGCCGCGCCGGCAAGAATACCCGCCACGCCGCCGAACAAGGCATCAAGTGAACCCTGTCCGACGGCACCTACGGAGGTGCCGGGGCAGTATCCGAGCAGGGCAAAACCAATACCAAAGATCAGGCTGCCGAACATCGTCGATCCGACCGATCCGGCCTTGGGGTGAAACTGGATAAGGCCAAGATGCTTCATGGGATAAATTCCGAGCATGCCGACCAGAATGGCCGTCAGAATGACCTTGGCGACAGTGAAGTCAGTCAGAAGCAACTGTCCCATGATTATGTCGTATCGGGTGACCTGGCCTTTCTGCAGAAAAAAGCCAAAAAAGATGCCGATGACCAAGCCGAGCACGAGCTGAACCCGCTGCTGTTGATGTAGTCTGCGCAACATGCGGTGTACCTCCCTTAAAAGATCAGTAGAGCTGTGACAACCCCGCCGGTGAAGATTCCCACTGCGGCGACCCAACTGCTGGCTACGAGCTGCATAGTCCCGCTGAGTGCGTGTCCGCTCGTGCAACCGTTCGCCCAACGCGCCCCGAGTCCGATCAACATGCCGCCGAGGAATGCCACGCACAATCGCCAGAGAATGCCATCCCCGAATCGTGCGACCCAGACTTCCGGAGTGAAGGTCAGCATGAAATCTCCCGAAAGTCCGGCCGATAAAAATGCCCCGATGAACAGGCCGGTAACCAGCATCCACTCCCAGTCGATGGCGGGTACAAACCGTTGGTAATACTCTCTTTGAAGAGTCCGTTCACCACGAAATGCTTTTTCGATCATGCCGCTGGTCTTGGCAAAGGCCGTTGAAACTCCGAGAGGATGGTCCGAAAGCAGAAATGCGAACCAACTCAGGATACCGATGCCGGCGCCCGCAACGTAGGGAGACCAGGCTTTCATTGAAAGCAGACCGGTCAGCCCTGATGCTGCATCCAGAGACTCGGCCGGTTCTGCTTGAGCATAGACAGCGCCGCTCAGTAACAGCCCCTGGATTGCAACGAGAGTTGAAACTCTCAGCCAAAGCAGGCCGGTGGATGGAGATGTCTTTGACTGCGTCATACGATTCTCTCCTTTCGCAGTTTCGCATCAGCTCCTGTCAGTCGAACCTGATACTGCAACCGACCGCCTTACAGGCGGCCATCGAGCCGAGACAGTTTTGCACCTCTTTATCCTGATGTGACACTTTCTGCTTCGGACTTTTCATCACTCACCGGCAGTTTTTCTACCTTGGAGCCAAGGACCATTGCAGCACTGATCAACACTAAATTCTTGATGATGTATTGGCCTTCAAGGGTTGGAACCCATGGTATCTGCATAAATACTTTTTCTGGAAACAGCAATATGGGAGCCATTGCACCCACCATCTGCAAAGCCAGCAAAAGGAGGACCACTCGCATATACTTGCCCATTAATAATCCTAGCCCGATTGCACATTCCCAGGTCGCCAGAATTTTGATAGCCAGGTCTTGCGGAATCAAACCAAAAGTCAATATCTCGAATGTTTGCCGCGCCAAATCCTCAGCCGGACTCATATCGGGAAAAAACTTCAACATACCGAACCAGAAGAAGATAATTCCCAGGCTGATGCGAAGTGAAAGGATGCCGAACTGCTTCATCCAAATACGGATCTTTTGATCTGTTTTGATGATCCTTTGCATGAAAGCTTCCGCCATTATGTGCCTCCCCGAAAATGTGGTCGGTGGGCCAAACCGGAACATTCTCATGGCAAGTATAGTCGAAGAAACGGTCTTGCCAAGCTGAAGCGCTATGGTCAATCCGCACATCAAAAAGTGTTGATGAAATTGGACTGGAGTTGAATCTCCTGAACTGCGTGATGCGCCAGCATATTGTCCCCTTGTTTTGGCAGGGTTTGATGATAGTCTGAATAGAACAGGGGCAGCCTCTGGGATGTTTTCGAAAAAATCACATTCAGGGTAGAAATGATACCTCTTCCGTAATGAGGGGTAACCAGCAGTCTGTCGGACTATCCATGAACCGGCTGCCAGGCAATAGCGCGCAAGGTTAAAAGATGGGAATCTTTAATCAGTCATACACCTTGCCAATATTACCTTTGAAAAACACCGTGGTGTTTCCCGGAATTGCTCTGCCGATCACGATCCAGAGGTCAGCATCACTCAGGGCGA
>JBPPMD010000271.1:0-11114 GCA_051305875.1 Desulfuromonadales bacterium
TTTTGGATATCCTGCTCGGTCTTCTGGCCGCTGGTTCAGCCCTTTACCTGATTGCCATGGAAGATGCTATTTACGCGCGCGGCGTACGGATGGCTCCGGCCGAGTGGGTCGCGGGAATCGTTCTGATTCTCAGTGCCCTGGAGTTCACGCGTCGGGTGGCTGGCTGGTTTATTCCAGTCCTGATCATCATTGCCCTGAGCTATGTCGGTTGGTGGGGAGGGGAAATCAGCGGGGTCTTCAGATTTGCCGGTTTAAACCCTGAAACCATCCTGTTCCGCAGCATCTATGGTGACGATGCCCTGTTTGGCACCATAGCCAGCATATCTTCCAGCTATGTGTTCATGTTCATCCTCTTTGGCGCCTTCTTGCTGCGTTCCGGCGCCGGTGAATTCGTCATCGATCTGGCCCGCGCCGTCGCCGGACGGATGGTCGGCGGACCTGGACTGGTCGCGGTAATGGCCTCCGGCCTGATGGGAACTATCTCCGGTTCTGCGGTCGCCAACACCGCTTCGACCGGTGTCATCACCATCCCGCTGATGAAACGCGCCGGCTTTCCGGCCAAGTTCGCGGCAGGGGTCGAGGCTGCGGCTTCGACCGGCGGCCAGTTGATGCCGCCGATTATGGGTGCTGGTGCCTTTGTCATGGCCTCTTACACGCAGATTTCCTACAATACCATCGTCGTGGTCAGCATTCTGCCGGCGATCCTCTATTTTGCCGCAGTTGGTTTCTTCGTGCGGATTGAGGCCAAGCGCAGCCACGTCAATGCTATGGATAACGAGAAAGTCTCGGCGCTCGAAGTCTTTAAAAAAGGCGGGATTGTCTTTCTTCTACCGATCGGCGTGTTGATCGGTCTGCTGATTTACGGCTATACCCCCACCTATGCCGCAGGGATCAGTATCGTTTCGGTGATAGTCGCCTCATGGTTCAGTCCCAACCGCATGGGTCCCAAGGCGATCATTGAGGCGCTGGCGCTGGGCGCACAGAACATGGTGATGACCGCCATCCTGCTCTGCTCTGTCGGCTTGATCGTCAACGTCATTTCCACCGCCGGGGTTGGCAACACCTTTTCACTGATGATCAACGTCTGGGCAGGCCACAGTATGGTCATCGCCATAGTCCTGATCGCACTGGCTTCGCTGGTGCTCGGCATGGGACTACCGGTTACCGCCGCCTATATTGTCCTTGGCACCCTGTCGGCGCCGGCTTTGCATGCCCTGATCTCAGACGGCCTGCTGGTCAACGCCCTGGTCAGCGGACAAATTCCGGAAACGGCCAAGGCGATCTTCATGCTCGCCGCGCCGGATAAACTGGCCGAGATCGGCAATCCGATGTCGATTTCCACTGCCCGAATGATTGTTGACGCGGTACCGGTCGACATGGGCAGTATGGTTCGTGAAGCCGTCCTCACTCCGCATCAGCTGACCTACGCTCTACTCTCCGCGCACCTGATCATCTTCTGGCTGAGCCAGGATTCCAACGTCACGCCGCCGGTCGCCCTTGCTGCCTTCACCGCCGCCGCTATCGCCGGCACCAAGCCTATGGCCACTGGTTTCCAGTCCTGGAAGCTGGCTAAGGGACTGTACATCATCCCCTTGCTGTTTGCCTATACCCCCTTTATTGGCGGCTCCTGGTCAGAAGACTTTATAATTTTCTTTTTTGCGTTTTTTGGTCTTTATGCTTTTGCTGCAAGCCTGGAAGGATTCATGGAAGCGCGTCTCAGCCTGGTTGTCCGCCTGCTGACCCTTGGCTGTGCTATTGCGCTCCTCTGGCCGGCTGTATGGTGGGTCCATGCGATCGGGCTGGTGGTTCTCATCGGACTTTTCCTGACCAGCTTCCGCACCTCGCGCAGTGAGACTCCTGCTGCATATCAAGTAACCTCATGATACTAAAAAGCGCTCCGCGGTTTACCGCGGAGCGCTTGTGCTAATCGACGCTGAAATTTATTTAAATTTTGCGTACATTAGACGACTGGGGACCTTTCTGGCCCTGTGTGACATCGAAACTCACCCGATCTCCTTCGGCTAGAGATTTGAAACCATCGCCCTGGATTTCGGAAAAGTGGACGAACACGTCTGGTCCATTATCCTGCTCGATAAAACCAAAACCCTTTGCATCATTGAACCACTTCACTGTACCTTCTGCCATTTACTCCTCCATCTTTCCCTGTGGGAACTTTTTTGTTGTGCAAATCACGATCGCCTGAAACAGAAAACAAAGAGTCCAGATGGGTCTGTTTGCTCTGATGTATGCTGACACCATGTCAAACCGATAGCGACTGAAAATGCACAAGCCTTCATAATTGTGCAAATAGTATCAGGAAATTTCAAGAAAGCAAAAAAAAATAGTTACAACTGAACGAGGATGTGAATGAGTCTGGTCAGGGTATACAAACTTCAGATCAAACCCTGGCAAAATCCTTGATTGTTGCCACATGATCAAAGAACCGGAAACGTAAGTTTCTTTTCCCCCTCTGAATAAAGTAGAATAGGGTCAGATCTACACAATTCATAAAAAATGTCATTTCATTGGAATTAAGGAACCATGTCTCAGGATAAATTAACCCGTCATTATCAGGCAGATCATCATGAAGCAGGGGTCGAGGTGCCGTACGACCGTATTGACCCGGACACGCTGCGCAATATGATCCAGGAGTTTGTGACGAGAGACGGCGCAGACTGGGGTGAGGCTGGCTGTAACCTTGAAGATAAGTGCGAACAGGTTCTTCAGCAATTGAGGATCAAACGTGTGAAGGTCGTTTTTGACCTGACTTCACAAACAGCCAATATTGTTGTATGTTGTTAATCGATTTCCATCCGGAAACTCCGGATAACACAAGCACAGTTTCCTTTCCGTCAGGAAACGGCTCCTTCCCTGACGATAACCAATAATTTCAATCAGATACCGAAAAATCCCTTGAGTTTAAGTCCCGGCGACACGCTTTACGCGTGCCGCCTGAAAACCCCCTTCGATTGCTTATTTCTCTTTATTCGCTGCATCCAGAAACGGTTTAAACAAGTCGATTGGCAGAGGGAAGATAATGGTCGAATTCTTCTCGGCGGCGATCTCGGTCAAGGTCTGCAGAAAGCGCAATTGCAGAGCGCCGCTCTCTTGAGAGATGACTCCGGCGGCATCGGCAAGTTTCTGAGAAGCCTGGAATTCTCCTTCGGCATGGATGATCTTGGAGCGCCGTTCGCGTTCAGCCTCGGCTTGACGGGCCATGGCACGTTGCATCTCCTGTGGCAGGTCGACGTGCTTGATTTCGACGTTCGAGATCTTGACCCCCCAGGGGTCTGTCTGCCTGTCGAGGATTACCTGCAACTGTTGGTTGATGCGGTCGCGGTGTGAGAGCAGCTCATCAAGTTCGGCCTGGCCGAGCACGCTGCGCAGCGAGGTTTGGGCCAGCTGGCTGGTGGCGTACAGATAATTCTCGACCTCGATCAACGCCTTGTCAGGATGTACCACGCGAAAGTAGAGGACGGCGTTTACCTTGACCGAGACGTTATCCTTGGTGATGACGTCCTGTGGCGGCACGTCCATGGCAACGGTGCGCAGGCTGATCTTGACGATCTTGTCAACCACCGGGATTATAAAACGCAGGCCCGGACCCTTGACCATGGCGAAGCGACCGAGGCGGAAAACCACGCCGCGTTCATATTCGTAAAGAATTCGGACAGCACTGGCGATAATGCTGATGAGCAATACCAGGACGACCAGCCCGCCGATCAGATTAGTCGGGATCATTGTCATTCTCCTTGATTGAGAGGGCTGCAGGGCTTGATTCAACCGCGCGGACCAGCAGTTTCAGGTTGTCTTCGGCACGTACAATCTCAATTTCGCTTCCTTCGTCGATCGGCTTCTCGGCACGAGCGGCCCAGTATTCACCGTGGACATACACCCGGCCGCCCGGATCCAGTGCAGTCACGGCCCGACCGCGCTCACCGACCATCCCTTCGAGCCCGGAGAAGTATTGGCTCTTCTGTGCGCGAACCACGAAAATCAGCACCAGGCTGATAAAGCCTCCGCAGACCGCGACGGTCGCTGCGATCACTGCACGTGAGATCTGCAGGTAAGGAGCAGGGCTGTCGACCAGTATCAATGAACCGAAAGTCATTGCCACGAGCCCGGCGATTGTGAGCATGCCATAGGAGGCCACTTTGATCTCCAGGATAAACATGACGATGGCGAGCAGGATCAGCAGACCGCCAATATAGTTGACTGGCAGGGTCTGGAAGCCGAGGAAAGCAAGCAAAAGGGCAAGAGCACCGATTGCTCCGGGCAGGATCACACCGGGTTGGGAAATTTCGAAGAAGATGCCGAGGATGCCGAGCATCAGCAGCATATAGGCAATGTTCGGGTTGCTGATGATGTAAAAAAGCTCCTGGCGCCAGGTCATCTCCGCGTAACTGAGCACTGCGTGCCGGGTCTCGAGCTTGTGGGCAGCGCCGTTACGCAGATAAGTCCGACCACCCAGTTCCTCGAGCAGGGTAGTTTCATTTGCCGCGATCAGATCGATAACCTTGAGCTCCAACGCCTCTTTTGCCGGCGTGGACACCGATTCACGCACCATCTGCTCGGCCCAGTCGCGATTGCGGTCGCGCTGGTCGGCGAGGCTGCGCGCGTAAGCGACTGCATCGTTAACCACCTTCTCGACCATGGTTTCGCCTTGTCCATTGTCTCCCTGGCTGCCGACCCCGATTGACACCGGGTGGGCCGCACCGATATTGGTACCGGGAGCCATGGCAGCAAAATCGGCGGCGAGTGTAATCAGGGCACCGGCCGAGGCCGCCCGCGCACCAGGGGGATAGACATAAACAATTACCGGTATGCGTGATCCGAGCATTTGCTGGATAATGCTGCGCATCGAGGTGTCGAGCCCGCCGGGCGTGTCTAGTTCGATAAGGAAAGCCCTTGCGTTGCCGGCATTGGCCGCAGCCAGCTCAGCGCTGATGAATTCAGCCAGTACCGGGTTGATCACTCCGGCTACCCGAACCACCCGGATTTCTGCAGTCGCAGAGGTTTCTTCTGCTCCCAGCAGCAGGCCAGAGCTGAGCAGTGATATGATAATCAGTATGCTGATGAAAGCACGGCTTAACATGCTTCAATAATATCAAGAGGGAAGAAACTGTCAAAAAAAGCAATATATTTAGGACGATAAGACTGTGCAGATGAAAGCTTAAAGCTATGCGTTATAATCGGTATTAACGTTTCCGGTATTCCGTGAGGTAAGTGCCATGACGCCAAAATCATTTTCTGTTCGCATCTTTCTCCAGGACGGTCATGCCGACGGCGTTCAAATAATCGCTAGATCGAAGTGGTCAGGTCGCGGCCTGGTAATACCGAGAGCCTCCATTGCCGTGGAGATAAAACGCACGGAGCTCAACGCACCTGGTGTGTTTATCCTGGTTGGCCCATCAACAGAAAGAGATCGGCAGTCCATTCACATCGGTGAGGCCGATCCGGTCTGTCACAAACTGGAACAGTACGACGCGCAAAAAGATTTCTGGAACAGGGCTGTTGTCTTTACCTGCAAAGATGGCAGCCTTAATCGAGCGCAAATCCAGTATCTTGTGGCACTCCTGGTGCGGCGGGCAAAAGAGGTCAAAAGGTCTCATCCTGGCAATCTGACTACCCCGGAAGATTCAAAACTCTCCGCAACGGAGCGGGTCGACGCCGAAACGTTTTTCGCTCACATGTTAAGTATCCTGCCATTGCTGGGCTTGCATGCTTTCGAAGGGTCGGACGCTGAAAACGCTGTTGAGCCAATTGACCCGGGATGTGATCAACCATCAAATTCTTCATGACTCGGCATAATGAAATCGTGTCGATTGGCAGTCTGGTGGCCAACTCTTTGTAGAGGTTGTTTGTGAGCTTGAAAATTGGTTTGATAAGTGATGTTCATGCAACTCCGGCCCCTGTGAATGAAGCGCTGACGATCTTTCGGCGTGAAGGGATCACTACAATACTATGTGCGGGAGACGTTGCCGGTTACGGGAAAGAACTGGAGCAAACCGTTGAATTGCTGATCAAGAGTCAGTGCCAAGTCATTCTGGGCAATCATGATCTCTGGCAGCTTAGCCGTTCCGACGATATGGCAAAAGACCCTGCAGAAGAGTATCTACGAAGTCTGCCCGCGGTCATGGAGTTTTCTGTCGAAGGGAAAAAAATATATATGGTTCATGCCAGTCCGTCCGGATACTTCATGAAAGGGATTAGGCTCCTGGACGAGAAAGCAGAGCTGCTGCGAGATCAAAAGAATTACTGGGCCGATGATTTAAAAACCTTTCCTGCTGACGCACTGATTGTTGGACATACACATCAGGTATTTGCTGAACGCCTGGGGCATATCCTGGTTGTTAATCCCGGTAGCACCCTGTTCAATCATACCTGTGCGATTCTGACTCTGCCGGAGATGACGGTGCAGATACTGTCCTTGTCCAATAAAGCTCCGGTGCTGAGTTGGAATTGGGGGATGTTTTATGCAGATCTTCAGTAACAGCTTCAAAGCCTGGTTTTTGATTTTGACCATGGCTCTTGTCAGGTTTCAGCGCTGCTGATAATGTTTTGAATTTTAAGCCGGTTGCAGATTCGTCGTTTTCAGTGTCCCCCTTTGGTTAAGCAATGCATAATGGCGCAATGTCACGGTATAAATTCATCTGCTTCAGCAAGCCGAACCGGCGCATGTTATTTCTTCTGATTGCCAGCCACCTGCTGTGGAGTTGCGCTGTCTTTGGCCTCTGGTCGACCGGGCGGCTCATCGAAACGGATAGCCTGTGGTGGTCCGGAATTTTTATCGCACTGCAACTCTACGCCGCCGCCCAATTGCTTCTGCCCGTTCTGCTCCTGCATCCCGAAGAACGCAGCCGCGGCTTTTATCTGTTCTGGGGGCTGTCCCTGGCAGTGTTTATCTGGCTGATCAACCAGTTTTCTCCATCCGGGACCTGGCAGCCGTTGCTTGTTGTGGTCAAGTCAGGGCTGCTGTTGCTGGTCGCAACCTTCGTCGGGGCAGCTATAGCCAGGTATGTTAACCATCTCTGGGAGCTTTTGCCGATCTGTCTTGTAATGACGCTGGCGGATTTCACCAGTTGGCTTTATGGCCCGACCGCCGGCTTCACGATGCAGATAAAGGATCATTACCTGGCGCCTGCAGGCAAGCCGCCGTTAGTCGACATGATCCTGGTCAAGCTGGCGTTTCCGGGTTTTGCCGACTTGGCGCCGGTATTCGGAATTGCCGACTGGATTATGGTGGTTTTCTTTGCTGTCGTCGCCGGTCGTTATGAGATTAATGACAATCTGATTGGTCCCCGTGGTGAGACGCTGGCAAGGCAGGGACGGATCGGGTTCTATCTGCCGGTTTCAGTGGTCGCGCTCATCGGTGCGATTGTTTTGGCACAAGCGACAGGTCTCTTTATTCCTGCGTTGCCAGTGATTGCCCTGATCATGCTCCTCTGGTACGCTTTGCATTACTTAATGTCCCGTTGTTTTGCTGACTGACTTTTTCTTTGTTGAGATTCCAATGTCCATGAAAAGAAACGCTTCTCTTGTCTACTCCAGCGCATTGGGCCGTCTCTGTCCGAAATGTGACAAGCCCGTTGCTGGCTGCATCTGTAAACAAGCGACAATGATCGCATCCAAGGCTGACAGCATTGTGCGGGTCGGCCGGGAATCCAAGGGGCGCAAAGGCAAGGGAGTCACTTTGATCAGCGGTGTGCCCTTGACCCCAGAGGGACTCAAAAATCTGGCCAGCGAGCTGAAACAGAAGTGCGGCACTGGAGGAACTCTGAAAAATGGTGTGATCGAAATTCAGGGCGATCACCGTGATGTCTTGATTGAACTGCTCAAAGCCAAAGGCTGGACGGTGAAACGCAGTGGCGGGTGAGTCATTCGTGATGAGCTTTGAGGGACGTGTTGTGAGTCGAGAGGGAGAATTATGAAAATCTTCGTTTTAATCGGCAGTCTGAGTGCTTTTCTCGGGGTTGCTTTAGGGGCTTTCGGCGCTCATGGTCTGAAAACCAGAGTCACTCCGGAGATGTTGATCGTTTGGCAGACCGGTGTCCAGTACCACCTGGTCCACGCGCTCGGCCTGGTGCTGATCGGCATTCTCTGCCAACTCTTGCCGGATGCCTCCCTGATCCGCAGCGCCGGCTGGCTGCTTTTAGCCGGAAGCGTGCTTTTTTCCGGATCGCTCTACATTATGGTTCTTTCCGACGTTCGCGCTCTTGGCATGATTACCCCGCTGGGCGGGATTGCCTTTCTCATCGGCTGGTTGATGCTTGCTATCGCCGTTTGGCAGCAGGCTGTCTGAATTTATCCCGATAAATCCGGTTCACGAAGCGAAACGTTCGCCCGCAGACTTATTTGCGTCGCTTCGGCGGACGCCTTGTCTTCTTAGGCTTTTCAGGTGATGCTTTTACCGCGGTAGCCGCGGTTTTTCTCGGCAGCGCCGCCGTGACGCTGATGCAGCGTTTATGCAGGGAGGTGCCGTCAAGTGTGGTAATCGCATCCTTGGCTTCGGCAGCGGTTGTCATATGAACGAAGGCACAGCCTTTGGATAAACCCGATTTCTGATCGGTGATCATATGGATCGCGCGCACCGTTCCACAGATGGCGAAGAGCTTCTGCAGATCCTCTTCTTCGGTCTCGAAGGAGAGGTTGGCAACGTACAGGTCTTTGATAGTCGGTTTCTCTTTCATACGTTTATGGCTCGCTTGCAGGTTCGTTTACAGAATTTGAGTTTTCCGGACACGGATCACGGGGGCTTGCCGATAGCCGTCACAGCCGGTTGCGTCGGCATGCTCCTGATGCTCAGGATAGGCCCTGCAGTGATCGGGTTTGATAGCGTCGATTCCGCACAGGTGGCCTTTCTGGCCGAGCCGGTCGAGTAGCCAGGGACAACGCTCGACGTCATCGCCGCTCTCGGGGTCGACCCAGGCCATGTGCAGATGGTTGCCCGGGCCCAGTTCGAGGGTTTTGATCCAGATCAGCAGATCGCTGCGACCCAGCTCTCGCCAGCGTTGCAGGTCTGCGTCACTGACGCAGCCGTTATAGGCATCAATCAGGTTGAGGCAGCAATGGCCGCAGCAGCGGCAGTTAAAGGTGCGTTTCATTGCCTGTATACTGGCACTGAATCGTTGTTGTGAACAGCCTTTTATTTCTGTGTTTATAGATCAACAAGCTGCTAATCTGTTTCTCTTAAGGAAAGAAGCTGTCAATCTCCTCGTCAGTTCGTTTAAATCTGCCTGTAAATATGATTAAAAATAAAGTATATATAACCAGCTTGACCTTCAACCCTTATGCTGATTGTCTCGTATGAGTGAGGCGTCACCCATTTACTTTGAATTCTAAACGGAGAAGACGATATGGCTGAAACTTTTGAATTTGCAAGGGCTCTGATCCTGGGAAAAATCACTGCCCTGCCAGCTGAACAGGTGCCTTTACTCGAAGCTGTCGGCCGGGTGCTCGCCGCAGAAGTCAAGGCCCCATGGGATCTGCCGCGTTGGGATAATTCGGCCATGGACGGCTTTGCCGTCCGCGCGGAAGATTGCCAGTCGTCGCAGCCCCTCTTGATTGATGGTTGTCTCCCGGCCGGCTGCAGTGCCGTCGGTATCAGCGTCAACCCGGGATGTGCGGTCAGGATTATGACTGGGGCCCCTGTCCCGGCAGGGTGCGATACGATCGTGCCCTTTGAAGAGACCGAAGAGCAAGACCAGCACGTTCTCATCAAAACACAAGTCAGGGTCGGCGATCATATCCGTTTCCGCGGTGAAGACGTTCAGCAGCATCAGGTTGTAATCGCCGCCGGCAGTGTCCTGCGACCTGCAGGAATCAATATGTTGGCCTCATTCGGAATGGACAGTGTTACCGTCTTCGGCCGCCCCAAAGTGGCTATTTTATCGACCGGTGACGAGCTTGTGGAACTGGGTGAACCCGCCGGGCCAGGCCAGATTATCAACAGCAACGCCTATTCTCTGGCAGCTGCAGTGCTGGAGGCTGGCGGCGAACCGGTGTTGCTCGGCATTGCCCGGGATAATCGCGAAAGTCTCATAGAAAAACTGACTGAGGGGCTGCAGGCTGATGTGCTGATTACCTCGGCCGGTGTATCGATGGGCGACCTTGATCTGGTTCGCGAGTCCATGGAAGCAGTAGGGGTTGAACGCCTGTTCTGGAAAGTTGATATCAAGCCTGGTCGACCGACAGCCTTCGGGATCAAGGATGGCAAACCGGTCTTCTCCCTGCCGGGAAATCCTGTGTCGACCATGATCACCTTTGAAGAATTCGTCCGCCCAGCATTGCTGAAAATGATGGGACATTCGAGAGTCATCAGGCCTTTTGTCAAGGCAAACCTTCAAGAAACGATCACCAAGAAAGCAGGTCGTGTGCAGTTCCTGCGGGTAAGGGTGGTAAACAAAGACGGGCATCTGATTGCTTCAAGCTCAGGCGATCAGAACACCGGGATCCTGAGCACCATGCTGCGTGCCAATGGCATTGCAGTCCTGCCAGCCAGCCGGGAACGCATCGAGGCTGGCGAAGAGGTCGAAATTCACATGATTGATGCTGTTGCTGATCTTGACCCATCCCTTTAAAGGCAGAGTGGCACGAGCTACCCGGACAATACGGCGAACTATGCTTGGAATAAAGTAACTATTCAGCACATAAGCGAGTGCATGTGGTCTGCAGCCATTGCCTGCGTCCAACGTTGTCACTTAACTTCCCGCAGCAACAGCTACAGCCCACATGCTGTGCCGTTGAGTAAGGGAGCTGAATAGTTACGGAATAAAGCTTTTATGCTAGCATCCTGTAACCTTTAGGATTTCGCAAGATTGCGCAGGGATTTGGCGGGTCAGCAAGGCGCGCCTTCAGCTGCCCAGCCGTAGCTACTCAGCTGAAGGCGCAACGCCGCTGACGTGGCAAAGAACCAGCAAGATGCGCTAGTTTATGGGTTACAGGGTACTAGATAGATGTCCGGCGCACATTGAAAAAAGTTGCCTGGATCAGTGAATCAGTGGTATAGATTCAGTGTACCAAGACCACGGGGAATGGCCCTGTGGTTTTTTGTTTTCCAGTCAAGTTAATTTCAACCTGGATGAACCGTTAACCCCCGGGCCCGGGTTCAAGGG
>JBPPMD010000342.1:0-11168 GCA_051305875.1 Desulfuromonadales bacterium
GGTTTCATGCCGGCAGTATCGACGCCATTGACCAGAATTGCGCCACTGGTCGGCTGGTAGAAGCCGCTCACCAGATTGAAAACCGTGGTCTTGCCGGCACCATTGGGACCGATCAGACCGATCAGGCCGCCCGGTTTCATGCATACGTTAAAGTCGGAAACCGCTCGCAGTCCACCGAATTGCTGGGTCAGGTTCCTGATCTCAAGGACCGGTACTGATTCAGTTTTTATAATTACTTCTGTCATATTCTGATTAGCCACGAAGGCACCAAGACTCTAAGTAGATTTCGTCCGGAGTTTCCGGATGGACACTACTTAAAGCGATAAAACCGCTTCAGCCACGGGAAAATGTCGGACAGTTCCCGATTGCCCATGATGCCTTCGGGGCGGAACTGCATAACAATGATCAACAACAACGGGATAACAACCCACTTGATAATCTGCAACGGGCGCAGAACTTCGAGCAGGATGGTGAAGAAAATTGCCGAGAGCACCGCGCCGCTCAAGGAAGCCATGCCACCCAGATAGACCATCACCAGTACCTCGGTAGATTTGAGGATGTTAAAGGATCCAGGGTTGACGTAGCCGATGATATAGGCAAAGAGTCCACCGGCAATCCCGGCCAGGCCTGAAGAAACCATGAAGGTGATGGTTTTGATGCGGTTGGTATTGACGCTCATTATCTCGGCGGCCACTTCGTCCTGGCAGATGGCATTAACCCCTTTGCCGAAAATCGAGGAAACATAGCGACGAATTAACCACACACAGAAAATGGTGAACGCAAAAACCCAGATAGGCATCCACGGGAGATAGACAACGTCTTCCATCGCCGAGACAACCCGCTTCATCCCCATGAAGCCACGTGAGCCTCCGATCACGCCGAGGTTTTCGATGGCACTGATGATGATGTAGTTAGCGGCGATAGTAATAATCGCAAGATAGTCGCCACGTGTCTTGTACGAAGGGATGGCAACCAGCAGGCCGGCCAGAGCTGCAGCGACTCCTCCGACCAGTATCAGAAAAGGGAAGGCATAGAGAGCCCATTCAGGATCTAGCAGCGGTAAGCCAAAAACCTTGTCCTTGGCAAAGAGCCAGACTCCGAGTACCGAGGAAACATAAGCGCCGACACACATGAAGCCGGCGTGCCCACAGGAAAATTCCCCCATGTTGCCGTTGACCAGGTTGAGACTGGTGGAGAGGATCACGTTGACCCCCATGAACATCATCACCGAAAGGATGTACAGGTTGACCAGTTCCTCGTAGGCCACGTAGGTCAGCAGACCACCACAGGCGAGGAGGATTATATGTACGGAGTAACGTCTCAACATAAAGTCATATTTTAGTCGTTTTAGCGACTCCGAACAGTCCCGTCGGCCTGAAGGCCAGGATGACAAGCAACACAGTGAATGCGATCAGATCCCGTAACGTCGACGGGAAAAAAGCGACCACCAGGATCTCAACGGCTCCGAGAAGAAATCCGCCGAGAAAAGCTCCGCGTATATCGCCAATACCGCCGACCACGGCGGCAATAAAGGCTTTCCAGCCGATCAGGGCTCCCATGTAGGGCTCCAGGATCGGGTAGGACATGGCGAACAGAATGCCGGCCAGTCCGGCCATACCCGAGCCTAGCACGAAGGTGGCGACGATAATATTGTCCATCGGAATACCCATCAACGGCACGGCGAACTTGTCGTAGGAAATCGCCCGCATCGCCATACCGACCTTGGTTCTGGTAACGATCCACTGCAGCAGAAAAAAGGACAGAATTGTCGTTACGATTACCGCTACCTTGAGGTTGGTGAAGATGACGCCGCCGAAATTATACACATGCTCGGTGATCATCGGCGGGAAGGCCTTGCGACTGGCGCCGAGCAGGGCCAGATTGGAATGTTCCAGCATTAGGCCGACCATCAGTGCGGTGATGACCACGTAAAGTCGGTTCGCCCCCTTGCGCCGCAAGGGCCGATAGGCGATCCGCTCGAGAGCGACACCGACCATCGAGGTCAGGATCATGGTCAGTGGAATAGTCAGAGCCAGGGCAACCCAGCCGGGCAGGTCGGCAGTGGTCAGAAAGAAGGTCGCCACAAAGAAGGCGATATAAGCGCCGACCATGAAGATGTCGCCGTGGGCAAAGTTGATCAGGGTCAGTACGCCATAGACCAGGGTGTAGCCAAGGGCGATCAGGGCGTAGAAACTTCCCCACTGCAGGGCATTGATCAGATTCTGAATAATGGTTGCGAGCACTTGAATAAATATCCCGGGAAGTGTTGATGACGCAAACGACAGGCTGGAACCAGGTCCCAGCCTGTCAATGTTTTACCTCAATCCGGTTCTCTGATCAATCAGTGAATTTCACTTCATCATCAAGGGCAGACCGACTTGGTGAACTCGAACTGGCCAGCGTCGCTGATCCTGACGACGACAGCACACTTTACGGGGTCGCCCTGCTCATCGAATTTCATCGATCCGGTGATGCCCTCGAAACTGGTGATTTTACGCATGCCGTCACGGACCGCAGTGCGGTCTTTCTTCAGCTTACCAGTCAATGTGCCGGCTTCCTGAATCGCTTTGAGGACGATACGAGTGGCGTCCCAGGTCAGAGCTGCGACATCATCCGGCACTGCGCCGTACTTGGCGGTGAAGCGGTCAATGAATTCCTTGGTGGCACCGGTGGCGCCAGCCGCGGCGTAGTGGGTGGAGAAGTAGAGGCCCTTGCAGTCGTCGCCGCACAAGGTCATCAGCTCAGCGGAGCCCCAGGAATCGGAGCCCATGAAGGGGCCGGTCCAGCCGAGCTGATGGGATTGTTTGACAATCAGTGCAACCTGGTTGTAGTTGTCGGGCACGAAGATAAAGTCAGGCTTGGCAGCGATGATCGTGGTCAGCTGAGCGGAAAAATCCTGGTCCTTGGTCCCGTGGCTCTCGAAGGCGAGCACGGTATTTGGTCCCATTTTCTTTTCGAACTCGGCCTTGAAGATCTCGGCCAGGCCTTTGGAGTAATCATTCGAGAGGTCATAGAGCACAGCCGCGGTCTTGGCGTTGAAGGTCTCGACCGCGAAGTTTACAGCCACCGGGCCCTGGAAGGGGTCGAGGAAGGCGGCGCGGAACACCCAGGGGCGATCCAGGGTTGTATCGGGGTTGGTTGACCAGGGGGTGACCATGACGGTCTCGTTGTCGTCAGCCACCTGGCCGGCCGGCACGGCCTGCTTCGAGGAGTTGGGGCCGATCATCGCCAGAACCTGGTCTTTCTCGATCAGCTTGAGAGCCGTGTTCACGGCCGATTCCGCTTTGGCCTCGTTGTCCTCATAGATGAATTCGAGCATGTATTTCTTACCGCCGACCTCAAGACCGCCAGCCCCGTTAATGTCAGCCTTGAGCATTTCTGCGGATTGTTTCGACATCTCTCCAACCTTGGGAATGTCGCCGGTCATCGGGATATTAAAACCGATTTTGATGGTGTCAGCAGCGAGGGCGGGAGTCGCAAACAGAGCGACCAGGGACAACAGCACAAGAAGTTTCAGTTTTTTCATTGGTCTCCTCCACAGGTTGAATTGAACAAGAAACGCTTATGCACCACGGGATGTGGAACATAAATGGTTAGTACTAGCATTTGCCCTGTAAAACCAAATGCTTAACTACACCAGTAAGCAACCTGTTTGTCAAGCGAAAGTGCACGCTTTAATTGCTGGCTTGAGACAAAAAAACTTTCCGGGTTACTCTTCAGCTCCCTTACTCAATGGCACAGCATGTGGGCTGCAGCTGTTGCTTGCGGGAAGTTAAGTGACAACGTTGGACGCAGGCAGTGGCTGCAGACCACATGCACTTGCTTATGTGCTGAATAGTTACCTTCCCGGAAAGATTGTTATGATTGTTCTCTGCAGCCTGTCGGCCATTTGTTGACCCTCACCGCATCTATCTGGTGGGTGGTGTCCAGACGCAGAACCAGATCCGCGCGTTCGGGCATTTCATCAAGTATATGACGGGTCAGTCGCTCATAATGCATGATAAAGCGCTGCAGTGCTGCCTTGTCCATAAGTCTCGAAGATCGGGTCCGCTGCGACTGTGCCGCCAGCTTTTTCTCCTGCAAGCCGCGCCAGGAAAATACGCATTCCATGTCGGAAATCGCCAGCATGATCAGCAGATCGATCTCAGCAAACAGGCGGCTATAGTCGCCGGCAAGCTGTGCATTGACATGCCCCCGCCAGATGCCTTGAGGGTCTTCGTCCTTTTCAAGGGTGTTAACCGGTTTCTGTAGAGCTTCCGGGGCTTGCGGGCTGGCTCCGACACACCAGCCTTCGAAGAGAATGATATCGATCGGCGTTTCTACCACCCGCCAAGCGGATCGGGGAGAACGATCATCCCTGGCCTTGTCGAAAACCGGTATAATGACCTGTCGGCCAGCGTCCGCAGCAGACAATGCTGTCAGCAGGTGTAATCCCATCTCGACGTCATGAGTCCCCGGTACGCCGCGAGTCGTAAAAAGTGGATGCAGGCTACAGCCAAGCATGCTGCGTTCGGCGTGGGTCTTATACAGATCATCAATGGACAAGCTGGCAACATGCAAACCAAAGCCGCTTTCCAGAAGCACGGACAGAATGCTGCAGAGAGTGGTTTTTCCTGAGCCCTGGGCACCGTTAAGGCCGACGACCAGTGTGCCAGTCTTCGCCTTTGCTGCTTTTGCCAGCGCCGCAGCCAGGGGCAGGTAGATGCTCTGCAAAAGCGTGTCCGTCACTGACTCAATCTGCAGGTTTGCCAGGACATGCCGAAACGGTTCGCAGAGCTGTGCGCGCAGGGTGCTCAACTCTCGATCGGTCAGCCCATGAATCTCACTCGGAAAGGTGCTGCGATAAGCCATGACTCAGGTCTCGCTCAGTACTTGATTTTTACATAGGATGATTTGATCGATGCACGCAGAGCCTCTTCAAGGGTGTGAATCCCCTGGGCTTCCAGCAGCGGGATGAGTCTCAACAAGATCTCGGCGGTGACCAGCGCATCTCCCAGAGCAGTGTGCCGGCCGACGATGGTGATATTGAAGCGCTCGGCAATCGCATCCAGAGAATGCCCCTCCTGATTCGGATGGACCACGGATGACAGGAGCAGGGTGTCGAGTACCGGGTTGTCGAAAGAGACTCCCGAGGCCTGCTCTTTAAGTTGCAGGAAACGCATATCGAAGGCCGCATTGTGAGCAACCAGCACGGAATCGGCGGCAAAGGCATGAAACACTGGCAAAACCCGGGTAATAACGGGTTGTGATGGCAGTAACTCCGGGTCGATACCGTGAATTTCCACGGATGATTTTGGCACTGGCCGCTGCGGATTGACCAGCTGGTCAAAGCATTCATTATGCAGCAGGCGGCCGTTGACAATGCGAACCGCGCCGAGTTGAACGATTTCGTCTCCCTCGGAGGGCTTCAGCCCGGTTGTCTCGGTGTCGAAGGCCACGTAGGTCAGCTTGCGCAGCGATATCTTGCCAAGAGTGTCTTGTCCAGGCTGGTGGAAGAGATCGAATTCATAGGAAACAGGCCGAGGCGCAACCGGGGAATGCAATTGAGCCGTTTCCTCGTCAAGGGCCTTCGTCAAGCTCACTCTGATGCCATTGCAGAAGATATCGTCAGTCTGTGCAATGGTAATGTTACCGCCATGTCCGTTGATAATGGTTTCGGGGGAGTCTGAAGTGCCGTCGCTGTCCATGAAGAGCGGGGCGGTCTGCCAGTCACGGATGGCCTGACCGGGTACGGCCTGATCTGACCACTTAATTGTGAGCGTTGCCAGGGGCTCGCCACTGCTATCGATTTGTAATGTTATGGCAGAAATGCCATATTCGGCTTTCAGGAGTCCGGCCAGGGTTGTAATTGTCTGTACGATGGCATAGCTGTCCAATTTCAACCAGATGGTTTTATTCACATGCGTTTCAGACTTTACGGCAAAGCGTTCATCAAGGTTTTTAGCGATCAGTGTCATGAGGGTGTCGGCCAGCACATTCTCGCGGTTTCCGTAGGCTCGGCGATGTTCACTGTAGAGCTTTCTGGCCAGGGCCAATTGTTCCTCAAGATCGTTGGTGACCAGTGAAATCTCCTGCCGGTGGAGTTCACAGGCTTTATCTCCGGAATCGGGAAAATTGCAGATAGCGTTGATCCCTCTGTGCAGTTTGCCAAGTGAATTCTGCACAGCATCGACCATGCCTTGCAGTAATCGGTCGCGTTCGCTGTCGGCTTCAATTTCACCGGTAATGTCTTCCAGGGAAAGAACGAACCCGGAGACAAAGCGTGCGTTCTCTTCATTGCCCGTGACCGGTGCCATATTCACGCGAATAAAACGCGTACCACACAATTTGGTCATCAAGCCAAGCGCCGGTTTGGCCTGATCCAGAGTGAAGGCATGGTTCATGACTTGCAGAGCGTGTACCAGCGGATCTCTCTCCAGAACCCCGAATATAGATCGGCCCAGGCCGATGCCGCCACCACCCTCCTGCTCACCGTCTGCCGGCTGCAGCATCTCCTGCGCCAGGCGGCTATACAGCAGGATCCTGCCGTCCTGATTGCAGACCACAACGCCGTAGGGAAGTTCCGACATCAGGGCTGCCAGTCGGTTGCGCTCTTCTTTGAGGGCAAGGTTCGACAGGTGGATCTTATTCTCAACTTCGCTTTGCAACTCCTGGAAAGCATCCGCAGACTCATTGATAACGTCAGCCAACATGACCAGTTCACGGGCACCCTCGGCGGTGATGCGATAGTCCGGATTTGCGGTGGTTATCAGTCGGGTCTGCTCAGCCATACTCAGAACCGGTATTATGTAGTAACGAAACAGCAGGCTGACCATGGTGCAGATGAACGCGACCAGTATGATCGATCCGATAAAAGGGAAGGGGATCAGTTTGTCAAAGAGCTTGTCAAATACAGCCTGATCTTCGGCTGACAGATTCAGATATGACGCAATAAAGCTGCCGAAAATGACTGTAAAGGTAACAGTGATAATCCCGGTCAGAAAAATCCAGTATTTGACTGCAGGTGACAGGCTGTCGCCAAAACGTTTCTGCAAAGCTTGCTCCTGTATGATGGGATCTCTTTAACCGCAAGAATCCCAAATGGGGATCAAGAGAATAATATGCGATTTATGGGTGAAGGTACAGCGGAAGAGCATAATTCCCGACGGTTTGCTTTTGTTGCTTCAAGAAGTATCGCGATCAATTCAGCCGTCTCGTACACGGGATTGTAGCGATCCGGGTCGGGGCAGGAAAGCCGCTGGCGCTTCTCCCGTTTGCAAAGCTGCAGAGCATATTGGACGAACTCTGTCTCATTGTCATAGAGCAACCCGTTGATATTGTGTCGGACCACCGTGGCGTTGCCGGGGATATTACGGGCCAGAATCGGAACACCGAGGGCAGCTGCTTCCAATAAGGTGTTCGCAAGGCCTTCCGATTGCGAATTGTTAAGAATGACATCGGCATCACGCATGGCGTTTGCCATGGCCTCCACCGGGATGGTGCCGAGATAACTGGGCCATGGGCGTTTTTCTATTGCGGCCAGGAAACGGCTGCCATAGTTTTCATCCAGTATGGGGCCACAAAAGGCAAGCTGGCAGGTTGAGCTTTCGGCGGCCACCCGGTCGAACATCTCCAGCAGTTCCATCCCCCCCTTGATGGGGCGCAGGCCTGCCGGGCAGAGAAAAAGTGTCTGCTCTTTTGCAAGGTCATGTGTATTGTGCAGGTCATAGGGCGCCGTGCCCAGAATGATCCCCGGCTTAACCACGCGCAAGTTCACTGTCAACTCCGGGCTGCTGGCTGAGAGTTCGGCTGCAATCAAAGGATTCTGCAGGATGACAAACTCGGCCTGATGCGAAAGTGTGCGGATGATGTCGCTCTGCTCGGGATCGTTCAGACCTTGATTGACATCAGTGCCGGTCAGTTGGACCACGCAGGGGATATCCAGGCCAGCCGCCTCTTCCAGCCAGGGTTTTCCTGACCGGTAGGCATGCAGCAGCAAGGCAACATCGGGGTTGAAATCGTGCAGTTGCTGGCGCAATCCGCCCTGGGGTTGCAGAGAGGTGGCATACAGGGCGACCTGGTGCCCCTGGTCCTCCAGGCCGTGCTTGAACCGACCGGCAGTGATCCAGTTGCCGCTGATGCGATTTTGGCTCGGGACAACGATCAGAACGCGCATGGTAGCTCCGCAAAAGTACACAGCCGGATGCGGCGGCGTGTCACAACCTCTCGGGCCTCGGCAGAAAGCAGGGCGCTTAATTCGACCTGGCGCTGTGGTCCTTCAAACGGTCGGCCCTGTCTGCAGGGGTAGCCGGGATGGGTCATAAGTTCCCAGCAGCCCTCGGGAAGGTTTTCCAGAAGACGACAAAGTCGGGTCGTATCGAGGCTGTGCAGCAGCGGCATCCCCCAGAGCCCCTGCGGCGCCTTGATGCCGGCAGCGATAATCGTGGCATGCGCCCTGGCACCGAGGCGTCGGTAGAGGGTCATGTCCTCGGCCAGGGACCCTTGTGCTTCTTCGTCGCCAGCTTCCGCGGGCAGGGATGAGCGCATGGCGTTCAGGCCGTATTGTCGTGCCAATCCGGTGATCATGGTGGTCAGGTGCGGGTAGCTTTGACAATGCTGATGGCCGTCGAGGTGGTCGGGTTGCAACCCGGTCTGCAGCACATGTGCGATCTGCGCGGACAGCTCAGCGCGGATCGCTACCAGGTCGCAGTCATCGCCGGTGAGGAGCTCTCGCAGCCATTGTTTGCCCGGTAAGATGCCCAGGGAATCGGTCAACCCTGCAATCGGGCCGGTCAGGGACCGGCCATCGGAAAGATTGAGATGGACGCCGACCGGCAAGCCCGCGGCCTTGACCTGTGCGACTGCCGTGTCGAAGGATGGACCGTTGGCCAGCAGGGAGGCATTGGTAACGATGCCATGCCGGAAGGCCTCCAGGATGCCCCGGTCGCGTTCTGAATTGATGCCGAGATCGTCCGCGTTGATAATTAGTGAGATCATAGGATGAATAGTCATGCAAGTTGACTTTGCGGGCAATAGCTTTACAGGAAAAAAGAAAAAAATCTTGTAACTATTCAGCACTTTAGCGAGTGCATGTGGTCTGCAGCCATTGCCTGCGTCCAACGTTGTCACTTAACTTCCCGCAAGCAACAACTGCAGCCCACATGCTGTGCCGTTGAATAAGGGAACTGAATAGTTACAAAATCTTTACAGCCGACGATCAGCACAGAACTTTATGGCTCCGGCAGATGCTCCTGCTTTTCGGGTCTGAAAAACTTTCGTAAGGTGTCATGGATTCCCCTGATACCCCGATAAAGGATCGGCAGCAGCCAGATCATCAGCAACAGGAAGATCGCCAAAAATATGAGAAAGAGCAAGGGGTAATGCAGTGCAGCCCACAGGCCGCCAATTGCCAGGGCATCTTCTGCCACGGAAATGCCGATATTGCTGAATGGCTCCGGTGAGGTATTCACCAGCAGGCGGGAACTCGTCTTGGTCAGATGGGTCCCTGCTGTCAAACTGCCGCCAACCAGGGCGGCCGCAATTGCCAGCGAGGGTTCGACTTCAGCGACCGCCGTTGCGGCCAGCACTGCACCGGCAGGAATACGGATGAATGTGTGCAATGTGTCCCAGGCGCTGTCTACTCCCGGTATCTTGTCGGCAAAGAACTCGATGCAATACATGAACCCGGCAACGCCGATGACCACCGGGTTCTGCAGGGGCTGCAGGGCTTCCGGCAGGGGCATATTACCCGAAGAACCGAGCAGGCCAAGCACCAGTACTGCCGCATACAGGTTGATCCCGCTTGCCCAGGCAACCCCCATGGAGAGCGCGATGTAAGCTAACATTTCATGCATGCTGAATCTTTCCCGGTTTTCTATGAGCCTGTCAGCTATCCATGACCCGTAAATCATGGAACACTTTCAATATAACCCTGCCGGGAGATGAAATCAAAGGAGATCAGCCCGCGAAGAAACGGATTCCTCAAGGCCTTATTTATTGATATCTTTTTGCAAAGCGGGTAGCCTCTTTTAATCCTTAGCAGTCTGTCGGATTATCCATGAGCCGGCTGCAAATCCGGCTGTTTGGCCCATATTTCAGCTCCTTTTTGGTCCATAGTTATGACTATGAACCTGTAAATGAGCTAAAATCTGTTCTCAAACATCTAAATTTTCGCTTCGGCCCGTAAAGTCCGACAGACTGCTAGTGAATTTTCCATTAAATGCCAGGACATCCGTACCGGTAGCGGTTCTGTCCAATGGAGACTTATGCCGCAATCAGATCAAGCTCACCCCCCGATGTCATCAAAAGGCCTGCATTACGGCTGGGTAGTCGTTTTCGTCGGTACTCTGACAATTTTCGCCTGCCTCGGTCTGGCGCGTTTCGCTTTTGGCATGCTCCTGCCTTCGATGCGCGATGCTCTGAGCCTGTCGTACGATGAGATGGGGTTTCTCGGCACCGTGAATTTTGCCGGCTATCTGGTAGCTGTCGCCCTGTCCCCTTTTCTATTGCGTCGTTTCAGCCCACGGCAGCTGATCGCATCAGGTCTGTTGCTCATTGCCCTCTGCATGCTCGGTATTGCTGCAGCCGACAGTTATCTTCTGATCCTGCTGCTTTACACCAGTGTCGGCGTCGGCAGCGGCTTGGCCAATATCCCGATCATGGTTCTTGTTTCATACTGGTTCCGACGGGAAAAACGCGGTCAGGCTGCAGGGTTGATTGTCATCGGTAGCGGTTTCGCCATCATTTTCTCCGGGTTTATCATCCCCGTTCTCAATGCAAATTTTGGTCAGAATGGCTGGCGGGTGAGTTGGGTGCTGCTGGCTCTGATAGTTCTGCTGGTTGCCGTGATTGCGGCATTGCTGATCCGCAATGATCCTGCTGAAAAAGGTCTGGCGCCGGTTGGAAAGACACAAGCCCTTGAGTATGACCCATCTGCAAGCCGGGGGCATTTCAGCACGGTACAGATTTGTCTCACCTGGGGGTTCTCTATTTCATCTTCGGTGCAACCTACGTGATTTATGGCACCTTTATTGTCACAACCATGGTTGAAGAATACAACTTTGCCGAGATCAGCGCAGGTTATTTCTGGTCCTGGGTCGGATTCTTCAGCCTTTTCTCGGGAACTCTCTTCGGCCTGCTCTCGGACAAGATTGGCCGCAAGAGTGGTTTAATGACCGTTTTCGGCGTGC
>JBPPMD010000359.1:0-3737 GCA_051305875.1 Desulfuromonadales bacterium
ACCTTGATGCCGATGTTGAACACCTTGTAGCCGTTGTTGGAGAGCAGGATATCGACCAGATTCTTGCCGATATCGTGAACATCGCCCTGCACAGTGGCCAGCAGCACCTTGGTCCCTTCTTCCTGGTCGACCTTCTGCATGTGCGGTTCCAGCCAGGCGACGCTCTTCTTCATCGCCTCGGCCGACTGCAGTACAAACGGCAACAGCAGTTCGCCCCTGCCGAAGAGTTCACCAACGTGGCGCATCGCCGGAACCAGGATCAGGTTGACGATCTCGAGTGGCGGGTAGCGATCCAGCAGCACTGCCAGGATATCTTCGATGCCATCCTTGTCGCCACGCACGATCTTCTGGTGCAAGGCCTCCTCGGGGCGTTTTTCCTGAGTCTCGTCAGCTTCATCGACTTCAACCCGTTCGGCGAAATGATCGAGGAAACGCATCAGCGG
Organism: Desulfuromonadales bacterium; assembly: GCA_051305875.1. Taxonomy (GTDB): domain Bacteria; phylum Desulfobacterota; class Desulfuromonadia; order Desulfuromonadales; family BM103; genus M0040. Next base: position 444 of record JBPPMD010000359.1, read on the forward strand.
CGATTTGTCCAGACCCTGATCGCGGTTGTAGATCAGATCGAAGCAAAAAACCCGGTCCTCCTCGCTGATTTGCGCCAGCGGCAGGATCTTGCCGGGATCAATGATCGCCGCATCCAGCCCCTGCTCGACCGCTTCATGCAGAAATACCGAATTGAGAATCTTGCGTGCCGCCGGCGGCAGACCGAAAGAAATGTTGCTCAAACCCAGCACGGTGAACACCCCCGGCAGCTCTTGCTTGATGCGCCGGATGCCCTCCAGGGTCTGGATCGCGGCATCGAGCAGGTTCTCATCGCCGGCGCCGATGGTGAAGGTCAGCGGATCGAACAGGATGTCCTGGGGACGCAGGCCATATTTACCGACCGCCAGTTCGTGGATCTGTCGAGCCGTCGCCACCTTCTCGTCGGCGGTCATGGCCATCCCCTGCTCATTGATGGTCAAAGCCACCACCGCTGCACCGTATTTTTTTGCCAACCGGCAGACCTTATCGAGGGTTTTGCCGCCATCTTCCAGATTGATCGAGTTGATAATGCAGCGACCGGGATAGAGTTTCAGGCACGCCTCGATGCAGGTCGGCGTGGTCGAGTCGATCATGATCGGGGTTTTCACCGATTCCGCGTAAAGTTTGACCAGACGGGTCAGATCGGCGGTCTCATCACGTCCGGCGTAGGCTGAACAAAGGTCGAGAATCTGAGCCCCCTGTGCTTCCTGCTCCAGGCCGATGCGCAGGCAGCCATCAAAATCTTCGGCCAGCAGACAGTCGCGAAACCTTTTCGAACCATTGGTGTTGGAGCGTTCGCCGATCAGCAGCGGTGGAATATCCTGGGCGATTTCAACAGCCTGGTAGAGACTAGCGACCGAGGGCTTCATGCCGTCACCTCCCGTTCGCAGGGCGAGAGCGCCTTGCAGGCAGCGGCAAGCTGACGGATATGTTCCGGGGTGGTACCGCAGCATCCACCGACAATACTGACGCCGTCGCTCTCGATGAACTTGCGCATACTGTTCACGAACTCCTCCGGGATCATCGGGTAGAATGTCTTGCCGTCGACCACACTGGGCAGACCCTGGTTCGGCATGCAGGAGATTCGTCCAGGCCAGTTGTGGCCAAGATAGCGGATATGCGAAACCATATCGGCGGGACCGGTCGCACAGTTCAGGCCGAGCGAATAGAGAGGGAAGGGCTCCAGGGTAGCGCAGATCGCAGCGATGTCGCTGCCGACCAGCATGGTCCCCTGGCGCTCCATGGTTACCGAGACGAGTATCGGGATATCCCGACCGGTCTCTTCGAGCACCTCGAAACAGGCCACCACTGCAGTTTTCACCTGCAGCAGGTCCTGACAGGTTTCGATCATCAGAACATCGACTCCGGCCTCGACCAGCGCCCGCATCTGTTCGCGCAAAGACTCGGCCAGGGCGTCGACGCTGATATGCCCCAGCGACGGCAGCTTGGTGGTCGGCCCGATCGAGCCGGCAATGTAACAGTGACTGCGGTTACCAATGGCAGCCCGGGCATTGGCCACCGCCGCCCGGTTGATTTCGATGGTCTTTTCGGCCAGGTCGTATTCCGCCAGGACGATGGAACTCGCGCCGAAGGTATTGGTTTCGATCACCATGGCCCCGGCCTCGAGAAACGATTCGTGCAGAGCAATAATCGTCTCCGGAGAGGTGAGATTCAACAGTTCGTTGCAACCTTCACATCCTTGCCAGGCAGCTTCAGGAATCGTCATCTCCTGAAGGTTGGTACCGCAGGCACCGTCGAACAGCAGAATTTTTTCATCATCAAAGCTCATAACACAATCTTCCTTTGTTTAAGCATTTTGAAATATTAGCCTTTTCTGTTGGCTTTACAACAAGGAGATTCAATAACGAGACTAAACGATTGATTTAATGGAATGACTGATTTTTTTGGCATTATCAACCGCACAGGAGATGCAGACTGCGGCTGTTTCATAAAGTCCGTTACTCTGATTGTAAATAGACGCCGGCCGCAGATGTAAAGAGCAGGTCACCCGATAGCAGAGGTCACAGGTCTTGCTTTCGGTTTCGGCCGAGGTGTAATCACAGATGTGGCAGATCCAGGGAGATCTTTCCATGTCGTTGTTGTCTCCCGTAGTAACCACTGCAGCGTGATTCAGAATCAATATCCCAGCGTAGCCATTATGCCCCTGATTTCTGCTAAAGGCAAACCAGGGGCGCAGATCCAATGGTCGGCGTCCTGAGATGGTCTTAATTCCTGCCTGAAAATCAGACGATCGCATGTGCACCAGTGGTTTTTTCCAACGTAGGGCTTTTAATTCTATTTCAATAATTCAGCTTGGACCGCCTCCGACCTGCTTCGTCCACCGTTCCAAGGTTGCCCTTCGCAGAAGTCGCAGTATAGTGGTGTCAGGTGGTGCAAAATCCCACGGTGCCCAGGAGACTGTCGAACTGTACGGACCGAAGCGAAAACTTGGATGTTTGAGAACAGATTTTAGCTCGTTTGCAGCTCCATAGCCGTAGCTATAGAGCAAAAAGGAGCTGGAATATGGGCCGAACAGCCGAATTTGCAGCCGGTTCATGGATAGTCCGACAGCCTCCTGGGTAACCACCTTTTTCACAAGCAGAACCAGCAAGGAGGACGCCATGCAAACAGGTTCTTGGAAAACCCGCATCGCTGTGCTCGGCATGACCCTGATACTGGGCTGTGCACTCACGGCGGCCGCCCAGGACCCGGATGCGCAGGGGCAACCTACCCTGTACGAACGCCTGGGCGGGCTGATGCCGATCACAGTGGTGGTCAGCGATTTTATTGATGCCATGGTTCCCGACCCGGTCCTCAACGCCAACCCGGCGATTGATGCCGCGCGCAAGAGGGTCCCGGCCCCCTACCTGAAGTACCATGTGACCGCCATGGTCTGCCAGGCAACCGGCGGGCCATGCCAGTATCATGGCCGTGGCATGTTCGAGTCGCACGTGCACCTCAAGATCACCGAGAGCGAGTGGGAGCGCATGCTCACCATCTTCAAGGAGGTTCTCGCCAGGCACCAGGTGCCACCAGGCGAGACCGCGGAACTGCTCGACATCGTCGGTTCAACCAAAGACGACATCGTGATGAAGCAGTAATCCCGGCCCCGGGTTCCGGCCAGCGGGACAATGAAATAAGAAACTTGCAAATTGAATCCACCGCTAAGCGGCAGGATCTCGGGACTTACAGTGGCAGCCATCAACTACAGCCGGACGTTAGACCGCGGTTAGAAAAAATTATCAGGCTGTTTTCAGCCAATTCAGCGCAGCATCTTTGTCCTTATAGTCAAAATG
>JBPPMD010000274.1:0-10328 GCA_051305875.1 Desulfuromonadales bacterium
GAGAACAACCTCTTCTCCGCTCTTCAATTTGCCGCGATGGACCTGAGCAATACTTGCGGCCGCAAGGGGCTCTTTGGAGAACTCGGCAAACAGCTCTTCGGCAGGATGGCCTAACTCTCGCAGGATTTGAGCGTTGACTTCATCGATTGAAACAGCCGGAACCTTGTCCTGCAGTTTGCTGAACTCCTGAATGTAATCTTTGCTTAGAACATCGGGACGCGTCGAGAGCAACTGACCAAGCTTGATAAAGGTCGGCCCAAGCTCCTCCATAACCAGTCGCAGCCGTTGTGGCTGGCTGAGTCGCTCCAGTTCTTTAGGCATCTTGTCGAGTGTGACGATCCGTTTGCCGAGTTCAAGATAATAATCGATATTTAGCTGCTCAACAAAATGACCGAAACCGTACTTGATCAGAACGCCGAGAATGGTTCTGTAGCGGCGGATTGTCCTGATATTACGGTTGACGCGGAAGATTGGCAGCATAACTATGTCCAGATCACTTCATGGAAAGTCTAATTTTGTGCCCTCCGGAAAATCCGGACCGGCGCGATGCGTTTTTCTATCCGGGAATATGGAGTTTTTCGTGAGATCTGGAAAATCAAGCTCTGGTGCGAAGGCGTACATGGGTACGTCGCACAAGTACGTGTGCCGATTGACGCAGAGATCGCGGAAAAGAACCGTTTCCAGATGAAAATTACTGTAACTTCTTTTCCAGCTGGGCGACCTTCTTCTTCAGCTTGTCAAACTCCGCGACGGTAACCACTCCCATGCGTTCGCAGGCCTTTTTAACTTCCTCCCGGGCCTGTTCCTGCAACTTCTCCTGATTCTTTGCGGCAGCGTCCTGCATCTTTTTTAAAAAAGCTTTGCCCTCTTCTTCACTGATGTTCAGTTGCTCGCGTAACTCCTGGAGCAGTTCTTCGGCTTTTTTTTGCGTGAGGGTCATCGCGCCAACTGCAGTCAATAAAGTTTTTTCGAACAGCTCGATCATGATTGCCTCCTTATTAATGGTTATGCTGGTTTAAATGAAATAATCATATCAGTATGTTAGCAGAGTGGCAGGGCCTTTCAAGTCACGTTCAGCATATATCTGATTTCAGGTATAGTGCAGATCCCGAATATACTTTCTGCACCGATACTGCGGGCAACGTCAGCCGGGATCGGGTTGCAAAGACCACCATCGACCAGGAAACGCTGACCGAAGCGAACCGGTGAGAAAATACCACGGAAAGCCAGACTTGCATGCAATGCCTCAACCAGGTCTATATCGTGTTCAACGTCTGAATAACCAGAAAAGCATCGAGAGCAGCAGGGAAATCAGCAGGCAGGTTCCAAGGGGGAAAAAGAAGGTGAAATTCTCCCGCTCGATGCGCATGTCACCCGGCAGCCTGCCGAGAAAACCGAATTTTACACCAAAGGTCATGAGCAGGCCGATACCGACCAGCAACAAGCCCAAAACAATCAATACTTTGCCGAGGTCGTTGTACATTAATTGTTGTTGCCGGGGTGATAACGGTCTTTTTCTGAGTAGATGCAGCCACAATATTGCTGCCGGTAGAGGCCCATTGCCTTGGAGGCCTTTATCCCTTCTTGCCATCCGGTCCGATAATCTTCATAGAGAAACTCTATGCCGTAATGTTGTCCCAGTTCCTCTCCCATCTTTTGAATCAGTTCATGATTCTGGTAGCGAGAGTAGAGCAGGCTGGTAGTGAAGGCATCGTATCCGGAATTTACCGCATATTCGGCGGCCTGTTTGAGGCGCGACTGGTAGCAATAGGTGCAACGGCTTGCTGGCTCCATGGCAACCTGCGCTAAAAAATCCTCAAGCAGATACTCGTCTTTGTAGACGACCTGGAGATCGCTGGCCGCAGCGTAATCCTCCACAGTTTGTAAACGGCGCCGATATTCCTGGTAAGGGTGGATGTTGTGGTTGAAAAAATAACCAACAACCGAATGACCGGACTCACGCATGACACGTGCCGGGTAGATGGCACAATTAGCACAGCAGATATGTAGCAGGACGTTCATAAGAAAACCTTTTTCAGTCAGTATTTTTTACATATTAATATGCTTTGTATGAAAAGGCCAGAGAACTGAGCCGTTACATGTCAGGCAGAGGGAGCGCGACGAGCAGGTTAAAGATCGGTTCGATTCAAGACGCGTTTTCTGGAGGCAGGCCGTATCGTTGCCAGATTCTTCTGGCCAACCTGACAGCCGCCTGGCGGTGTGGCTCAACGCGGCGACATTCACTGACCAGATTATCCCAGAGGCGCTTTAGATCGGATCGATAATGCAGAACCAGCTCTTCCAGGAGACTCTCATCTTCTGGCAGGGAGACTTTTGTTTCAACCCCATAGGAGGCAAGGAGCAGTGCCTCGGCGACAATTTTGCCTGAGACCTCAATAATATGGTCATGGCCGGGGGTTCGCAATGATATCCGTCCAAAAAATTCTTCTGCGATCTCAAGAGGGCCACAGAGATCGTAATGAATGAGTGCCGGGCGATAAATATGCATCAGGTAGTGTTCCGGAAAGCGTGGAACGCCGTCCTGAAAGACTTTAACTGCGATCTCCTCAGTGGGTACACTGCTTCTCCGGCGGGCCTTGGGGGCATCAGAGATGACGTGAACAGCGCCTTCCGGCAGGGTCGGGACGGATCCGAAGATGCTGGTGAACTCCCGCTCCAGTACGTCTTGTCCCGGAATAGCCAGTGTGTCGGGAGAGCCGATTACGCTCAAGTCTGAAAGTATGTTTTCGTTCGGCACAGGTACGCCGAAGTTTGCAACGGCAACTGATGCCATATTGAAATCCGGCAAGGCGGATTGGTCGCTGCACAACCCCCAGAGGTATTTACCGAGGCGTGTCTGCAGAAAAAGGAACAGGCCCCATGACTGTGCCTCCGGTTCGTCCGTACGATGGGTGGCGATTCCGGTCATCTCCTGATTGCGAATAAGTTCGATTGTCTGCTCAGTTGCTTTCAGCCAAACCTGCGTTGTCCCTGGTTTATGCATAGCCAACAGGTCGGCAGGAATGTCGATGGTCAGGTTGCTCCGGTGTACCCGGACTGACGTTACTTCCCGTACTGCCGGAACAAAGCGCAGTGCCTGGATCCCTGATGCACTCTCGGCTATATCGGCAAGCTGATAGCGCTCTGCAAGAATAGCCCAGAGATTCAGGATACCCGGGGCGCGATGCCAACCGTGTGGCAGGATCAAAGACAGTTCTTCGGATATCAGACCGGCGAGATAAAGGGCATCCCATAACCAGGCAGGAGCGTTGCCTGGCAGGTCGAAGCGTCGACTCGGCCAGACCTGGCGAAAGAAGATCAGGCGATCGCTACGATCTTTGCGGCTCAGTGGTTGCATCTCGTTCAGGACCGCAATGCCACTGGTAAAATGTTGATCCATATCCAAAGTCTGCAAGTTTTCTGCATAGACGCTGTCGCCAAAACGCCTTCCCAGGATTGTTCTGAAAGCCCACCCGGCGAGGTATGCTCGTGGCGCGATCAAGGAGCAGTTGACTAGCGACATGGGGGGTTGGCAGTTAACCCAGAATTCCAGATCGCCTGTGTCCCATGGTAGAAAAGGAGCTTTCAGTTCGAAACGATGAGCGGACTCATTCAGCAAAAGGCAGACCAGCTCCTCGGCCCTCTCATCATTTCGCGGCCAACCGAGTTGTCTGAGCCTGCTGGCAAGATGGTGCAGGCGGACAGCATCTTCTTCCGGCAGGGGAGGCTCGCTGTCCTGGAGATCAAACCATGAAAGCTGTCCAGTGGTCAGATCGGTCAAGGCATAGTGAATAGCAAGCTCAAGCCGCTCCGGCTGAAGCCCTGGAGGCAGGCGGCCTTTCCAGAGCAGGAAGAGTATGCGCCACAAACTCATCCAGGCTTTTTCCCGGGGAGCATGTTCAACCCACTTGTCCGCGGCCGTTTCTCCTGCTGACATACGGGCACTTATCGTCAATCCCGGTGTCAGCTCCTGGAGGTTGCGCAGGCAGAGATTTACAAAATAATGGACCGTATAATCTGCTGTTGAGGGTGCGCTGGTGACTGTAATGACTTTCAACCGTCCGAGGAGATTGTCAAGGCTGCGTTGAAAGTCCTCGGGAGTAACCTGGTTTGCCGGTGGAAGGGGAAATGAATGGAGCAGGCTTGACTGGCTTGAGACGACTAGCCAGATCGATACCTCGCGTGCTGCCCAGATAGTGAAGTGGCCAAGACCCAGGGCTTTGCACAGGGAAACGCCTTCGGCGAGGACCCTGTCTTCGACGATATCCGGCAGTAGTATGATGCTTCCGGCTAACTGGCTGTCACGATTTATCCAGAGGACCAGATCCGGAGTAAGCATCCCGCGCTCGGTCAGGGTCGCAGGACAAAGTTCCAGACGCTGAAAGGGGAGACGCTGTGAGCTGAGACGAGTTTCGATCCAGGTGGCCAATTGCTGGCGAAACTGATGCAGAAGGGTCGTGTCCATAAGTTTTAGTGTGATTTCCTATCCGTCCGGAGACTCCAGACGAATAGGAAGTCGGGTGTTGTTGCAATGGAAAGGGCCGTCACCATGACGGCCCTTGGGGTGTCAGCAGGGCTAGTTGCATGAATCACCCCCCACAAACTCAAGCTATCACAAGATTTATACAGGAGACAAAGTATTTTCACTTTATTCTGTACCAGATCTTCACTTAAAAAGAGACCCTGGTTGAAAAACTGTTCCTGGCGAACGTCCCAGATGTGTGTAGGCCAGATGAGTTGCAACCCGACCACGGGGAGTTCGATTGATAAAGCCCTGTTGAAGCAGGAAGGGCTCAATGACATCCTCTATCGTGTCTTTTTCTTCGCCGATTGCCGCTGCCAATGTGTCGAGACCGACCGGTCCCCCACTAAATTTATCTATAATGGTTTCCAGCAGCAGCCTGTCCATCTGGTCAAACCCCTGTTGGTCAACTTCAAGGCGAATCAGGGCTTGATCAGCCATCCCTCGGGATATGGAGCCGTCCCCGTCGATTTCAGCAAAATCTCTGACCCTGCGCAGCAGGCGATTAGCTATGCGAGGCGTACCGCGACTGCGCCGGGCAATCTCGCCGGCACCGGCGGCATCGATGGAAACGCCGAGTATCCCTGCGCTGCGCGTGGTGATCGTCGTCAGCTGCTCATGGGTATAAAACTCCAATCGGTTCAGGATGCCGAAACGGTCCCGTAATGGCGATGAGAGCAATCCTGCACGAGTTGTCGCACCGACCAGAGTGAAGCGAGGGATATCGAGCTTGATAGTACGTGCCGAGGGTCCCTGGCCGATCATGATATCGAGTTGATAATCCTCCATCGCCGGATAAAGGATTTCCTCGACGACCGGAGAGAGACGATGTATTTCGTCGATAAAAAGGACGTCACCCGGTTCCAGATTAGTCAAGACAGCGGCCAGATCACCCGGCTTTTCTATGACCGGCCCGGATGTACTCTTGATGTTAACACCCATTTCTGCCGCAATAATATGCGCCAGAGTGGTTTTGCCGAGCCCGGGTGGTCCGTAGAAGAGAACATGATCAAGGGATTCGCCACGAGCGCGGGCAGCGCCAATGAATACCTTGAGATTTTCCTTGACCTTGCTCTGTCCGATGTATTCCGTAAGGACTCTCGGGCGCAGCGACAGGTCGAGGGAGCCGTCGTCACCGGTATACTCAGCTGAAATCAAGCGGTCTTCCATAGGGGTAAAACTGAAAATCAACGGATCAGGACTTTCAGTGCTCCTTTAAGGGTTTCTTCCATTGTCAGCCCCGGTGTCAGTTCCATGCTTTCCAGGACCTTCCGGGCCAGATTTTCTTTGTAACCGAGATTGACCAGCGCAGAGATAACGTCATCGCTCAGGATGCTGTGCATTGCACCGGCTGCGTTGATTGTCTCAGGCGATACCGGCAACCCGCCAGCCGTGCCGACTTTGTCTTTAAGCTCAAGCACCAGACGCTCGGCGGTCTTTTTGCCGATGCCGGGCAACCCCGAGAGGCGTTTGATGTCGCCTGCAGCAATTGCCCTTTTAAGGTCTCCCGCCGGGATGTGAGAGAGGATATTGATGGCCAGCTTTGGTCCAACTCCGGAAATACCGATCAGGATAACAAACAGATTTTTTTCTTCAAGGGTCAGAAAACCGTAGAGAAGGAGGGCGTCCTCCCTGACATGCGTATGCGTAAAGAGGCTGACTTCGCCGGTCTCCGGGAGTGAATAGAAGGTTGACAATGGAATGGACAGCCTATAACCGACGCCACCGACATCAATGATCACGTGGTCGGTCGATTTGTAAGCCATGGTGCCGCGAACCAGAGCGATCATCAGGGTGTGCTCTCCTCAATAATGGACAGGGCTTTGCTTGTGATTGCGCCTTTATTCGTATATTAACGTCGCATGGAGCTGCTGACAGCCATTCTCAAGGTGCGGCTGTTGGCATGGCAAATGGCTACTGCCAAGGCATCGGCAGCATCCTCCTGGGCAACTTCCGGAAGCGCTAATAGTACTTTGACCATCTGCTGGACTTGCTGCTTGCTGGCATGCCCATAACCGACCACAGCGCTCTTCACTTGCAGGGCCGAATATTCATGGACCTCCAAACCAAGGTTTACGGCGGAAATAACCGCTGTACCGCGGGCATGGCCAAGCGTTAACGCCGCACGCGGGTTCTTTGCCATAAACACTTGTTCAACGGCAACAGCTTCAGGCGTGTATTCTTTAAGAATCGATGTCAGGCCGTCATAAATGGCTTTCAGCCTGAGCGGCAAGACTTCGCTGCTGCGGGTTTTGATGATGCCATTATCAACATGACGTAAGCGATTACCTTCAACATCAATAATGCCATAGCCGGTAATCCCGGTGCCCGGGTCGATACCGAGGATTCTCATGAGCTCGAAGTACGAACCGCGAGGCGTGAAATGCGATAAAGCCTGTTCCTGCTTTGCATTCCGCGCATCCCGGCTTTACATGAGTTTGTCCAGCTCTTCCTCGCTGATGTCGAAGTTGGCGTAAACGTTCTGCACGTCATCGTTATCCTCCAGGGCGTCCATCAATTTCAGCATGGTTTCCGCAGGTTTGCCTGCGAGTTGCACCTGGGTCTGCGGCATCATGCATGTCTCGGCTGTTTCCCATTGTAAGCCGGCCGCCGCCATGGCATCCCGAACCTCGATGAAATCCGCAGGTCCAGTGATTACTTCGTAGACATCACCCTCGTCTTTCACGTCTTCAGCCCCAGCTTCCAGAGCGATTTCAAAGATCTGGTCGAAATCATTTTCTGCTGAAAAGGCAATCAGTCCCTTGCGATCAAAGAGAAATGCAACTGAGCCGCTGACGCCAAGGTTGCCGCCATATTTACTGAAACAGTGACGTACATCAGCCACGGTACGGGTGCGGTTGTCGGTAAGGAATTCGACAATCAATGCGACACCACCGGGACCATAGCCTTCGAAGAGGCCTTCTTCGTAATTGACACCATCCAGATCGCCGGTGCCTTTCTTGATAGCCCGGTCCACATTGTCTTTCGGCATGTTGGACTGCTTGGCCTTGTCGATTGCAGTTCGTAACCGTGGGTTGAGATCCGGGTCACCGCCGCCGATGCGCGCAGCAACCGTGAGCTCTTTGATGATTTTTGTGAAAACCTTACCGCGTTTGGCATCCTGAGCGCCTTTGCGATGTTTAATGTTGGCCCATTTACTGTGTCCGGCCATGTCCTCACTCCTTAACAATAGTGTCATGTAAAATGCGGATTATTCTAGCATAGTTTCTGTTCGGAAACCGCCCTTTTCCGCAACCTCTGCGTCAATCCGAGTATTTGTTTATGCGGCGTAAAGCGCTACGCTTTCGTCAAACAATTGATATTTTACCTTGTGAAAATTTATGATGTTCAGATCAGAAACCCGGCAAGCCTGAGTTCCCGGATGGAAGATAGCATAGAGGTTTGCCGGGGAACAAGCCTGAGAAGTCATGATGTGTGTCAGTTTAACAAGAGACAGTCAAGTCTGATAGACTTCTGAACAAAAAGAGAAGCCGACTATGTCAGGTCGGCTCCCGGGGAGATCTGCTTTGTAGTGGTTAATGGCTTTAATGCTCTAAAGGATTTGTGCGATATTCGACAACTCCGATTTTGTTCTGTACATTACTGATGCCCTCAATCGAACGGGCATGAACTTCTGCTGCTTTTTTCTCTGCACGCGAATGAACCTGCCCTGACAACGTTACGACTCCGTTTTCAACTGTTATCTCGAGCAGGTAAGCGTCGATGTCGGCAGCCGAAAGAACTGCAATTTCTACGCGTTTCCTCAGGATCAGATCGGAAAGGATTTTCTTGCTGTTGGCTTTGACGCTTACAAGATTTTCGTCCTTGACGCTGTTGCAGATGATCTGCACAGCGGTATCAACGGAAAGCCGCTGGGTATTGATGGTCAGGTCATAATGGACGCTGTCTTCCCAGTTCCGATCGAAGTAATACATGATGAAGCCGGCTCTCTGCTGGTCACTCTTGCGTACCAGATAACGGGCGCGATCCGGGTCGAGCCACTCGCGTTCCGCCCAGCGTTCGACGCGATCCTCGAATGGTGCGATGATTCTGGTTCGCAGAACACTGTTGACGTCTTTGAGCAGATCCTGCCCACCGCGTCCATAAATGACCACATTACCTTTAAGAGCAGCTTCGAGAATGATCAACTCAATCAGGTGGAGATCCAGAAATTGTTTCGAGTCGAGAGTGTCAACAAAGTGTGGGGGCTTTTCATCGGCCTGCTCCACGGCTTCAGCAGACAGGCCGTAGGCTTCAGCCGCCTCCATAATTGCCTCGCCGTCAATCAGCCGGTACCCCAACTCCTCGGCTACTTTGTGGGCAATCGGAATTCCGCCACTGCCCATTTCCCTGGAAATCGTGATAATCGCCATGTATTAACCTCACTTTATGCATTGAAAGCTGGAGCAATACTATCAACTTGTCATGAGCCTGACAAGTCCAAAGCCATTTGTTGCTCAGTGCCGATGTCTGAGACAGCCAAGCAAAAATATCGTCGTGCGGGCTTTTGCGATGCCATCAGTATTTGGGTTTAAAGTCGAAGCTGTGTCGGGTCTCGACAAAGCGGATAGTGCGGGTCTTGGAGCGCATGACGATGGAGTGGGTTTCTGCGCCGCCGGAGAAATAGCGGACGCCACGCAGCAAATCACCGCTGGTTACACCGGTTGCCGCGAAGACAACGTCACCGTTAGCCATTTCATCACATTGATAGACTTTATCAAAATCGTTGATGCCCATGTCTTTTGCCCGATTACGTTCCTCCTCATTCATAAAGACCACACGTCCCTGCATGTCACCGCCCATGCACTTCAGTGCTGCGGCAGCCAGGACACCTTCAGGTGCACCACCGATGCCGAGCAACATATCAACGCCACTGTTTTCCACTGCAGCAGCGATCGCTGGGGCGACATCGCCGTCGGTGATCAGGTGAATACGAGCTCCCGCCCTGCGAATTTCGTCCACGACTTTGTCGTGACGCGGGCGATCGAGGATAACGACAGTCAAGTCCTCAATATAGCAACTCTTGGCATCGGCTACCCGCTGCAGGTTTACAGTTGCTGACATGTTGATGTCAATAACCCCCCGGGCTGTCGGGCCGACCGCAATCTTTTCCATGTACATGTCCGGGGCATGTAAAAAGCCTCCACGCGGTGCCAGGGCAATGGTTGCGATCGAGCCATTGAGACCTTTGGAACAGATGTTTGTACCTTCGAGCGGATCGACTGCGATATCAACATCCTGGCCGCTGCCGCGGCCCAGTTTCTCGCCGATATAAAGCATGGGCGCTTCATCCATCTCGCCCTCACCGATCACCACGGTCCCTGAAATTTCCATTGATTCAAGTGCCTTACGCATTGCCTGCGTGGCTGCATCATCTGCAGAAATTTTGTCGCCTTTACCTACCCAGCGACCACAGGCAAGGGCTGCGGCTTCAGTGACTCTGACCAACTCAAGTGCAAGATTGCGATCCATCTCATCCCTCCTGGGGGAAACCCGTGTGACAACGGCCGCCATGATTACATTTTTCATGGGCAAAGACAAATCTTTTTGGGGTGGAATAATATTGTCTTTTGCATATAATCGGCTGATGATTGGAATCGCTTACATGAGTTTGTCCGGAGTGCGCCGATGAACTCTGTCAAGTCTCTATACAGGACCTGAATCAGTGAAGTGCGAGCCCAGGTGGTTAATTACCTGGCACGACAAGGATACTCCGAGATCTATAATCTCTATGGCGGAATCTATTCGTGGGAACAATCTGGTTACCCGGTCTTAAAGGGTAAGGAGTTAGCTTGTTCAAGGGAAT
>JBPPMD010000276.1:0-8983 GCA_051305875.1 Desulfuromonadales bacterium
ATAAGCGAAATCATCGAACGAATCTGCTCCATGCTCTCGTTGATCTGCCGGCTCCCCTTGGCCTGCTCACCGGTGCTCTGCTTGCCATGGGCAGCAATATCGCGCATCGATTCCGCGCCTTCGGCAAGCTGACGCGCACCTGAAGTCTGTTGGTTGATCGCCGAGGCAATCTGCTCGAGCATGGCGGCCACCTGGTTCATCGAATCAGTCACCTGACGGCTGCCACGGGACTGCTCTTCCGTGGCCCGAACGATACCATTGACCTGCTGCATCGCCTTGAGGGTACTGCTGCGGATTTTTTCCAGAGCCATACTGGAAGCCTTGGAACGTTTCACCTCTTCGTAGACCTGCTCGCTGCCCGCCTTCATTGCGACGACAGCTTCCTGGGTTCCCTCCTGAAGGTTAGCAATGATCGTGCCTATTTCACGGGTGGAAACCGCACTACGCTCAGCCAGCTCACGGATTTCATCGGCTACCACGGCAAAGCCCCTGCCATGCTCACCGGCCTGAGCCGCAATAATCGCAGCATTCAGGGCAAGCAGGCTGGTCTGGTCGGCTACATTATCGATAACGGTGAGGATCTTGCCGATAGCGCTCGACTGATTGCCAAGCTCCATGATTGCCTCACTGGCCCGATCAACGGTCTGGCGAATAGACTCAATCCCGCGGATGGTTTCGTCGACCGTCTGCATACCACGCTGAGCATCTTCGGCTGCCTCGCTGGCCAGCTTGCTGGTCTGCACGGCATTTTCCTCGATCTCTTTGATCGAGGCGTCCATCTCCAGCATTGAAGAGACCGTTACCTCTGTAGAAGAAGAGAGGATGCCGACATTTTCTGCCACTTCCTGACTGGCCATCGACATTTCGTTGATAGAACTGGAGACGGCATCGACTGTAGCGAATAGTTTCTCCATCTGCGAAGCGATCTCTTCGATCGTTGATCCTAACTCCAGGGTTGCCGATGAGCTTTCTTCGACCGAGCTGACCAGGTTACCGGTACTCTCGGCAATACCGCCGGCCGCTTCGTCGATTCCCTCAATCGCCCTGGAAGTTTCTTCCAGCGCTTGCGACTGGCGCACGGCCCCTTCCATGACTTCGTGGGAGGAGTTGCGGACCTTCTCGTTTGCCTTGGTCATATCCTCGGTCACACCACGAATACGGCCCACCATCTCACGCTGCCGGGTGAGGAACCCGTTGAAACATTCTGCCAGTTCACCGACTTCATCGGTGCTGCGCACCTTCAACTGGCTGGTCAGGTCGCCACCACCGGCGGAGATCTCGCGCAGATTTGCAACAACTTCACGCAAGGGGCGGACGATTCCGGCCGACACGAGCAATCCGACCAGGACCGAGATCACGGCAACAACAGCTGCTGTGATCAGCAAGGAATGCTGCAGGCGGCTTTGAGCGGCAGACAAATCAGCGACGTCCAGGGCCATCAACACACCGTTGTTATTACCACTGATCACATTGTAGAAGATCCGGTGGTTACGGTCATTGACTGAAACCTCATAATCAGGCGACTGCATCACGCTTGCCAGTTCAAGCGCGGCCAGCTCCGGAGCCGTTGAGGCAAAGACACCATTTTCGTCAAAAAAGGCGATTTCCATGCCACTGAGAGCTTTTAGTCGCTTCGCAAGCCGAAGATCGAAATAGGTCACTCCAATCATGTGGCCGATCGGATCACCGTACACCATTTTGATGGGCGCGGCCGCGACCATCGCCAGGCGCCCGTCAAACAGGCCGTTTTCTGCATAGACTTCACCGTCCAGACTGGCTTCGATAACCGGATGATCAACCCCTGAGGTGGCAGGAATTTCATTGCCGCCATTGACGAAGGTCCGGTAAAGCCGCTGCCCCTGCTTGTCAAGAACCTGCACCTGATCGAAGGGTAAATTTTCCATATTGGTAAAGAAATTGATGAGCTGCCCGTTGTCGCCACTCGACCCGGCAGAGTAGACGGCATTGACCAGAAAAGGGTTGCCGGCCAGCATCTGCACCAGCGTTTCCTTCTCCATCGAGTTCCCGGAAATGGTCTGCTTGATAAAGTTGGCCGAGTCATATACCCGCGCCTGTAATTGAGCTTCAAGCTCATCAGCGACCATGCCACCGATCACCCAGAGAGAAAGCATCAACGGAATGACTCCCACAGAAACCAGGGCCAAGAGTATTTTTGAACGCAACTTCATAGATTTAACATCCTTCCTTCGCGACCGCTATCCTTACTGACCAGGGTTCCTGGCTGTTCAGAAAATCAACAGACAGACTTCTTTTGCAAGTGAAGAGTACAGATTTACAAACAAACATGTCAAAGTTCAACGATCAACAGTGGTATTAGCGCCTTACGATACATCAGTAGGCAAACCCAGGCAATTCTTTATACAGCACAATCAAATCCACCGATTGACGCAGAGATTGTGGATAAGGGCCGTTTCCGGACGAAAACCCATGAACGATCAACATACCGGACTAGGAGACTGTCGGACTATACGGACCGAAGCGAAAATTTGGATGTTTGAGAACAGATTTTAGCTCGTTTGCAGCTCCATAGCCGTAGCTATAGAGCAAAAAAGAGCTGAAATATGGGCCGAACAGCCGAATTTGCAGCCGGTTCATGGATAGTCCGACAGCCTCCTAGTACCCTGTAACCTATAGGATTTCGCAAGATTGCGAAGGGCTTTGGCGGGTCAGCAAGGCGTGACTTCAGCTGCCCAGCCGTAGCTACTCAGCTGAAGGCGCAACGCCGCTGACGCGGCAAAGAACAAGCCAGGTGCGAAAGATTATGGGTTACAGGGTACTAGTTGCTGAAAACAGCGAATTGCGTTAATCTGAAGTCTGTCGAGCCACATTGACCGCTAGCAGCCTGGCGACTTTAATGGATTTTTTTTCACTCCAGGAGACAAACGCCCATGTCCGACACTCTCAACAGCCTGCTCAGCAAAGGCGAGCAGGCTCTGCAAGACGGCGACACGCTGGTCGCGTTGTTGCAGTTCGAAATGGCGCATGCCATAAAGGCGTCGCCAGGCGTCAAATCGAAGCTGGCTTACTGCCTGGCCAAAGAACGTAGCCAATACCAGCAGGCTATGGCTCTCTGCCGGGAAGCCCTGGGTGCGGAACCGAATAACCCGGACCATTATTATCAGCTCAGCCGCATCTACCTGGTCGCCGGCCAGAAACGCCAGGCCATTAAGTCGTTGCGCAAGGGGCTCAGATTCAAACGCCACCAAGCGATCATCGATGAGCTCAATCGGCTCGGCGCTCGCAAGAAAGCAGTCTTTGCCTCTTTGCCACGCGAGCACTTTCTGAATCGGGGCGCAGGTATTCTGCTGACCAAAATCAACCTGCGCTGACAATTTAATTTTGCAGCGGCGAGGTTAAACAGGAGTAACTCCGGACACAACACAGGCACAGTTTTCGATCCGGAAACGAGCCGTTTCCGGACGAAAACTAATTAGTTGCACTCAGATGGCGGATGGGTTAAGTTCGCTGCCTCCTTTCGCTTCCTATCAAGTAAACCAGCGGACAGCACAGAGATTCCCGGCTCGCAGCCAGGTATAAATATCACCCACACCGTCGGGTTATTACCATCTATTATTGACACAGGACACATATGACAGAAGACAAATTGACAACCTTTGCCGAATTGGCGCTCGCCCCGGAAATACATCGGGTTATTGATGAAGTCGGCTACGAAACACCATCGCCGATTCAGGCCCGCAGCATACCGCCATTACTTGAAGGGCGGGACCTGCTTGGACAGGCCCAGACCGGCACAGGTAAAACGGCAGCGTTTGCCCTGCCTCTTCTGAGCCGGCTCGATCTTAAAAAGAAAAAACCACAGATTCTGGTGCTCACACCCACCCGCGAACTGGCCCTGCAGGTTTCTGAAGCGATTCGCACCTATGCACGCCACCTGCCCGGGTTCCAGGTCCTGCCGGTTTACGGCGGCCAAAGCATGAGCCAGCAACTGCGGCAGCTGCATCGCGGCGTCCACGCCGTGGTCGGAACCCCCGGCCGCATCCAGGATCACTTGCGCCGTGGCACCCTGAACCTTACGGATCTTGCATGTGTTGTGCTTGATGAGGCCGACGAAATGCTGCGCATGGGCTTTATCGATGATGTCGAGCAGATCCTGAAAGATACACCTGCAGACCGGCAGACGGCTCTCTTCTCGGCAACCATGCCGAAAGAGGTTTTAAGAATTGCTCGCCGGCATATGAAGGATCCGGTCGAGATCCATATCAAGGCAAAGACGTCAACCGTTGATACGATTGTTCAGCGCTTCTGGCAAGTCAAGGGACTCCACAAGCTGGATGCTCTGACACGGATTCTCGAGGCGGAAGAGATTGAAGGCATGCTGGTCTTCGTGCGCACCAAGACAGCAACAGTTGAACTTTCGGAAAAACTTGAATCGCGCGGATTCTCTTGTGCGCCGTTAAA
The DNA here is from genome assembly GCA_051305875.1 of Desulfuromonadales bacterium. Lineage (GTDB taxonomy): Bacteria > Desulfobacterota > Desulfuromonadia > Desulfuromonadales > BM103 > M0040. The sequence continues at coordinate 4,441 of JBPPMD010000276.1, forward strand.
CGGCGACATGACCCAGGCACTGAGGGAGAAAACCGTGGCTGGGTTAAAAGATGGAACTCTTGACATCGTGGTCGCCACCGATGTCGCCGCCCGCGGACTTGATGTGAAACGCATCAGCCATGTCATCAATTACGACATCCCTTACGATACTGAAGCCTATGTTCACCGGATTGGCCGAACGGGCCGCGCTGGCCGTGAAGGCCAGGCGATTCTGTTTGTCGCCCCCCGGGAAAGACGTATGCTGGCTGCCATCGAACGGGCGACCCGCCAGCCAATCACAGCAATGAGCCTGCCGAGCCGCAAGGACATTTCCAACCGCCGCACCGACCTCTTCAAGGAACAGATTGCCGAGGCGATGGAGTCTCAGGACCTGGAATTCTTCGAGGAGTTGATCGACAACTACCAGCACCAGTACGATGTCGGTTTGCGCAGATTGGCCGCAACCCTTGCCTATCTGGCCCAAAAAGACAAACCTCTGCAGATTGACGAGAGTGCTGTTGACGAAGATGAGGCAGCTCCTGCGGAGGACTCAAAGTATTCCGAGCGAAGCCGTGCTGTTCCTTCCGACACCAATTTTGCACGTTACCGGATAGAAGTCGGACGCATTCATGGTGTGGAGCCGAAGCATATCGTCGGTGCGATTGCCAATGAGGCAAACGTGCAGAGTCGTGACATCGGGCAGATCAAGATCCTTCAAGATCACAGCCTCGTTGATTTGCCGCAAGACATGCCCTCGGCGACCTTCCGCCAGCTGCAGAAAGTCTGGGTTTGCGGTCAACAGCTGCAGATCAGCCCCGCCGATGCAAGATTCCCGACAAAGGCCGAGAAACCGAAATTCAAGAGCGGCACAAAAAGCGGCGAAGGGAAGACCTTCAAGCCGGGTGGCAAGAAACCACCACGCAGTCGGCAAGAGCGGCAGAAAAGTTGATGATCAACTTTGACCTGGAGGATCACGATTACATTGAGCTGCACAGCCTGCTGAAAGTAACCGGACTCACCGAGAGCGGCGGCATCGCCAAACTTCTGGTTGCCGACGGCTTGGTCAGGGTTGATGGCGAGGTAGAGTTACGTAAACGCTGCAAGATCCGCCCAGGCCAGATTGTCGCATTCAACGATCAGCAGATTGTTGTCCGTTGATTATGGAAAACGCTCTGTCACCCTGGCCTACTTGTAAATGCCCGCGCCAACCAGCATATCGGTAAAGCCAACGCGACGTATATAGGTGAACTTGTCAACCGCCTCGCGACTGTCAGGCTTTGTCCACATGTACCAGATCCAGCCTTCGCCATTGTTTCTGGCGATGTTAACAAACTCGATAAAGATCTTTTTGGGCTTATCTTTGCTCTTGTCAGTGACATGGAAGAGAGGACCCTTTTCAGTCAACTGGGGAATCATCGGATGAGCCAGCATGTTACCTTCAAAATCCATCAGGAATACATATGTATTCTTCCAGACAAACTGGCCATCCGGCTTGGCGATTTCGGCGATGCCGGCCTCTTTATTCGTCAGCAGCAGCGCTTCGGCCTTTTTGCACATTTCGATGATTTCCGGACGTGTGGCATCCTCTTCAGCCAGCGCTACTACCGGCAGCAGAAGTAAAATCTGCAACAGCACCGCCAGATAAATTACTTTGTTTTTCATTGTCTAACTCCTTGAAAGTCGAGATTGAGCACCCGTGAAACACTCACGATTAACCTGGTTTTCTCTGCCTTCGTTAATCCAACTAAAAAGCCAGGTCTTTCCGGCGCAGAACCCTACTTTAAATCCTGTTATTTGTAAACTTCATTATTGCGCACTGCAAGGTTTCACGCCAGGGGAGACCTTGCAGTTGCTAAAGAAAACCGGTTGACAGCCTGAAAACCCTGTGCTATTTAAGGTTGGTTTTAACCCCAGGTGTATTCTGTATACAATTATTATGGCCGAAGACAAACGTCAACTCATGAAATCTCTGAGCTTTTTATCAAGCATCGGGATATCTATGGTTGCGGCTTCATTCATCGGCTTGTTTATTGGCTACTATCTGGACAAATGGTTGGGAACAACCCCCTGGATGACCCTGATCTGGCTGGGCGTCGGCATTGCATCGGGATTCCGCAACATCTTCATTCTGACCCGGCGCGCAATGCGCGAGCAGGAAAAGGATCAGGATCAAGAGACGAAGTACGATGGATCAGATTGAGCTGCTGCCCGCACAACTGGCGCGGCGCAACTGGATCATTCTTGCTCTTTTGTTACTCGGCAGCCTGCCATTCGGTAATTTCGCCTTGAGCATCGGGATTCTGGTTGGCGGGATGGTCGCAATCGCCGGCTTTCTCTGGTTGCGGCGCTCCTTGAGTCAGCTGCTGGAACAGCCGACAGCCGGTGCACGCTTCCGCTACCAGTTTGGTTACTTTGTCAGATTGTCGGCATTGGTGGTGGTTCTGGCTATCCTGGTTGCAATCGTAAAAATCCATGCCGTCGGCTTGATCATCGGTCTCTCGGTAGTGCTCATCAATCTGTTCCTGATGACAGCACAACGCGCCTTTAAGTAAAGGAGGCTTTAAGCACCATGATACATCCTTTTATTTTCCTTGAATGGCTTGAGCACCAGTTGAACCTGCACATCGGTAACCATGTCACCTATACATGGTTGGTCATGGCACTGCTGATCCTCCTTGCGGTTCTGGTCAAGCGCAGCATCAAAACGGTTCCGAGCGGTCTGCAGAATTTCTTCGAGCCGATCATCGACGGCATTGAGAACATGATCGAAGAGACGATGGGCCACAAAGGGAAGGCTTATTTCCCCCTGATCGCCACCATCGCCTTCTTTATCCTGGCCTCGAACCTGATTGCTCTGATTCCGGGGTTCTTCCCGCCGACGGCCAACCTCAACACCAATGCTGCAATTGCGCTGACGGTTTTCGCCATGACCCATATCATCGGCGTCAAAGAGCACGGTATCGGCTATTTCAAACACTTCTGCGGCCCGGTCATCTGGCTGGCTCCGCTGATCGTACCGATTGAAATTGTCGGCCACCTGGCCCGCCCGCTGTCACTGACCCTGCGTCTGTTCGGCAACATGTATGGCCACGAGATCGTGCTTATGATCTTCTTCGGCCTGGTGCCATTCCTGCTGCCACTGCCGATGATGTTAATGGGAGTCCTGGTCGCATTCATTCAGACTTTCGTTTTCATGCTGCTGGCCATGATCTACATCGCCGGTTCGCTCGAAGAAGCTCACTAAACCCGGATGTTCCGGGTTTGCGTCCTATAACGTATAGGAAAACAAAAACAGGAAGTCGCACTTAAGGAGTAGTCAAATGGATTTTTTTGCATGGTGTGTTATGGCTGCCGGTATCGGCATGGGTCTCGGTTCTTTCGGTACAGGTATCGGTCAGGGCCTTGCCATTCAGAAGGCTGTTGAAGGCGTTGCCCGCAATCCCGGCGCAAGCGGTAAGATCATGACGATTATGCTGATCGGTCTGGCAATGATCGAGTCTCTGGCAATCTACGTTTTCGTTGTTGCCATGATCATCCTTTTCGCCAACCCCTTCACCGACACTGTTGTGCAGTTGCTCAACAAGTAAATCGGCCTTTAGCAGCGCAAAAAAGGGAGCAGCCTGCAAGGCTGCTCCCTTTTTATTTATGAACTGTATTTGGCGTCAGTCTTGCCTACCAACCTCTATTGCGCATGATCCGCATGACCAGCACCCCGAAAACGGAGAGGATGATACCGATGGCAAAAGCCATGTAACCGATCCCGCGAGCTTCACCCCAGCCCCACAAATCCTGACCGCCCATGATACCGATCATGACCAGTCCAGCCATGATCAGAACCCCGCCTGTCACATACGTAGTCAAGGCAACACCTGCAAGAACCCACCCGCGCCATTTCTGTGTCATCGTCACAACTCCTGAACCGCTGAATTTGCGGCATACTAGCGCCTTTTATTTCGACCAGACAAGAAATTTATCCGACGTATAGCAAAAACATACAGGTGTATATTTAAAATATTTTTCTTAGCGATCTTTCACGATTGACTTTTAATACAGCCTATGTTAAACCATTTTTAATCTTACTTTGTATACAATCCCTTATCTGTCAACATTGTTATTTTATTCGGTTTTTTCTGTTTTTAAGCATCGCATACATTACATTTTGAGCTTATTCCAGCCCTCTCCGACTTGAAAAGATAGAAGACCACAGGAGGTCAAATCATGAACTGCAGAATTCTTGCTTTTTTGCTGCTCGCTATAGCCATGCTTATGCCAACCGAACCGGTACTGGCACAAAGCGGCATGGCTATAGCTCCCGAAGTCTGCCTGGGATGCCACGAGGACGTGGTTTCTCCGGTTGCTTATGGAGCTTCTGTGCATGGCCAAAACGCCTGTACCAGCTGTCACGTCGAAGTAACCTCCCTCGACGCGCATATATCCGGTGATGTCATGCCCGGAGAACCCAAATGCGTGCGTTGCCACAAGAAAGAAACCAGCGAACACTATTCCAGCGTCCATCAGTTGAACGATGTGTCCTGCGCTGATTGTCATGATGACATCCACACCC